>CBDUQV010000013.1:0-21271 GCA_965369615.1 uncultured bacterium
ACGCAGAGTACGCGGAAAAGAAATTTATTACCCAACACAGTCACTATTCAGTCATGTATCATACCAAAATACGGAGCATCCTCAAAGAGCAAGGTCATCCTTAATCCAAAACCAAAGTATCTCAATTCCATATACAATTAACACAGATAATCACTGTGATCAGATCTTCCCTGCCATTGTAGAAAATTAAAAACATATTGACACAGAAATTGTATCGTGGTATAAAACGCAAAAAAGAAAAGATTGCTCAAAGACCATTGAATATGGGGGAGAAAGATGAAATTATGGTTGGTGTATGCTGCTCTCTGTACCTGTATGTGGGGAACCTGGGGTTTTCTGGGGAAAATGGCATCAAGGTCAGTTGCTTCAAAAAACCTTATATTATTGGGTGTTCTGGGAGGGCTAATCATCTACCCTCTGTACTTTCTTCTGTTTCATAAAAGCTTCTCATTTAGTTGGAAAAATCCCGACTTCTACTTCGCGGTAATCGGCGGAATCATCGGGAGTTTGGGAGCCATTTTCTTCTACCTGGCACTTTCAAAAGGCGAAGCTTCACGAGTGGTAGTTACCACAGCAATGTATCCTGTACTAACCGTCCTCCTTTCTTTTCTTATCTTGCGGGAAGGAATTTCAGTGTCTAAAATCATGGGTATCGTATTTGCACTGGTAGGTATTTTTTTCTTATCAAGGTAAATACTCATTCGATTTCTCTATTTTTCTTGACGATTTCCCTTTTCTGTGTTATAGATTTCTATACGTATGAATATTTGCATTTTCGAAGATGATAAATATCGTAATCTCTTCCCACTTGCCCTTTCACGTCCTGTTTTTGAATTAAGAACAGGCACACAAACGATCAGAGAGAAGATAAGTCGATATTTCCCGAATGATAGGATTTTTCTTATAGCAAGAGACTATCTTATGGATGTTTTGAAAGAATCAACTGAAAATGTCTCTTTTTCAATACCAGCTGAACCCGCTGTGTTCATAAACGGAAGGATTATTCCCGATGAGCCTCTCATGCATTCGATATCGCAATTGAATAATGGAGAACTCTTATTCACTGATTCCGCACTCATTGCAGCCCGTGTACCGGACGGAAATGAATTTTGCAAAAAACTCCAGGAGGGTGATTTTGGCGAGTTTGCAAGGAAAGAGATACTTGCAATAACCATAGTGCACCTATGGGACCTCATACAGCTCAATGGTGAGGAGATAAATAAGGAATTTGCACTATTTGGAAACACAATTAAGAGTGAAATTGATGCATACATACTCAACAGAAACCAGGTTTATATTGCCAATGATGTACACATAATGCCGCAGGTAGTCATCGATGCAACTGATGGACCTGTTATTATCGATGCAGGGACAACGGTGATGCCTCACAGTTACCTGAAAGGACCGTTGTACATCGGAAAACAATGCCTGATAAAGGCAAATGCAATAATATATGGTCCAACCTCTGTCGGTGATGTCTGCAAGATCGGCGGAGAAGTTGCAGAATCAATCTTTCAGGGTTTTGCGAACAAGCAACATGGCGGCTTCCTTGGACATTCATACATAGGCGAATGGGTAAATATTGGTGCGGGAACAAACAACAGTGATTTGAAAAATAATTATAAAGAGGTAACTGTCTTTATCAATAACGAACCGGTATTAACCGGGCTCACCAATTTTGGAACGTTGATTGGTGACCATTCCAAGACTGCAATAAACACTTCTATAAATACCGGAACCGTAATTGGATTCAGCGTTAATATTTTTGGAGAAGGCTTCCCTCCAAAATTCGTTCCTTCATTTTCATGGGGCGGCAGGAGAAAATTCTCTGAGCATAAATTTGCTGACGCAGTTGAAACTGCAGAGCGAGTTATGAAAAGACGAAACGTGAAATTCACCAAAACATACAAAAAAATGATGGAAACCATCTTCAATCATACAAAGAAAATGAGACACCATGGGACTTAGAGTTGCTATTGTTGGCGCAACGGGTCTCGTTGGAGAGAAAATTCTTACGGTTCTTGAGGAACGGAAATTTCCCGTTGACACACTCTTTCTTTTTGCCACCGGTAAGGGCAAGAAATCAGAACTCTTCAAGGAGAAGCGTGTACGTGTGAGATCGCTCAATGATTCCCCAATTCCAGAAGCTGACATCGCCTTCTTTTCAACCGGCACAAAAATTCCCAAGCGGTATGCTCCTCTATTTATTGACAGGGGAGCTGTAGTCATCGACAACAGTCCTGCTTTCAGGGAAGACCAAAATATACCGCTCGTTATTCCAGAAATCAATCCGCACCATATACAAAAAAAGGATCGCATCATCGCAAACCCCAATTGCTCAACCATTATTATGCTGATGCCCATCTTCCCCATCTACAAACACTGGGGGATAAAGAGAATTATCGCGGCAACCTATCAATCGGTATCAGGTGCAGGTCGAGAAGCGCTGGTTGATCTTAATTGTAAGAGGAATCCACCGCAATTCTTCCCGCTTCCCATTGATAAAAATGTTATTCCTCAAATTGGCAGTATTAAGGATTCAGGATTTACAAGCGAAGAACGAAAGATGAGTATCGAAACCTGGAAGATGCTGTCTGATAAAACTGTCAGGATTTCCGCAACCTGTGTAAGGCTCCCGGTACGGGTCGGGCATTGCATTTCAGTAACACTGGAACTTAAAAAACCATTTACCATTAAGGCAATTAAGAAGGAAATTGCACACTTTCCAGGTGTGGTAGTGTATGATGAACCCCGAATGCACAAATATCCTCATCCGTTACTTTCTGAAGGTAAGGATGAAGTATTTGTTGGAAGAATACGTAGGGATCCAATTTTCAAAAATGGCCTTTCCCTATGGATATCCGGAGATAATTTGAGGAAAGGAGCTGCAACAAATGCTGTTCAGATTGCGGAACTCATTATTAACCGGAGGGTAAGGGGCAATTGAAACCGAAAAGGAGAAAATGTGTCAACTTTTTTGCAGCTTTTTCATCCGTTTCCTTTTAAAGTCATTGGTGGACATGACATCTATCTGCAACTGGAAGACGGAAAAAAATATATGGATCTCTTTACCGGGCTGGGCGTTAATCTCCTTGGACACAACCATCCTGATATCATTGAAGCGCTTTCACACCCCTTCCCCATGCATCTCTGTGCGCTGCTGGAACACCCCCTCAAGGAGGAAGTGGCGCGTGACCTTGCCAGAATAACGAAATTTGACAAGGTGTTCTTTTCGAATAGTGGTACTGAAGCGGTCGAGGGTGCTCTCAAGTTTATGTGGAAATGGCTTGAGAAACGGAGTTCAACGAATGAACGGGTTTTTGCATTCAGGGATTCCTTTCATGGCAGAACACTCGGTTCACTGACTGTAACAGATCTTTTTTCCCACCAAAATTTTCCAAGATTGAATATTGATGTGGTATTTCTTCCTTTTGGTGATACACAGATGCTTGCGCAGGAGGTAGAGCGTGGATGTGGTTTCATGATATTGGAGCCGGTTCAGGGTGCTGCTGGTGTCAAATGCGCTCCCAATGATTTCTATCATACGCTCACAAGGCTCCAGAAAGAATTTGGATTTGGTTTGATTGTTGATGAGATTCAATCTGGTCTTGGCAGAACCGGTGAGTTCCTCGCATCAACACTCCTCGGACTCGAACCCGATATTGTAACACTCGCAAAAGGGCTTGGAGGTGGAATCCCTCTTGGGGCCATTCTCATCAAGGAGAGAATTGCGAATGCAATTAAACCAGGTGACCACGGAACGACAATGGGAGGGAATTACCTTGCTTTACGCCTGGCAAAGGTTGTTATCAAGCAGGTACAAAAGCTTCTTGACCATGTAAGAAACCTTGATATGTTAATGAAAGACATTCTCACACCGCAATTGCTCAATAATGAAAAAATAAGAACCGTCAGACATAAGGGGTTGTTTATTGCCATTGAACTGAAAGCAGAGAAAGCAGATGAAATTAAGGAAATTCTTTTTGAGAAAGGATACCTGGTAAACAGCATCAGGAGAAAAATTATTCGTCTTCTCCCTCCGCTCATCATAACCATCGATGAACTCAGGGAAGCCGTGCAGCAAATTAATGAGGTAATAGAGGAATTTTAAGCCGTTCAGCATTCCCTAAAAGTCTTTACTGAAAAACCTGAGCAGGAAAACCCGCAGCATTGTATGTAAAAGGATTACAGGGACAAAAAAGGTGAGTAGCAATGTATCAAAAAATGATATGTTATGTTTGGCAAAATACTGAATGAAACCTTTTGTGTGGAGTGGAATCATTCTCTCCTTCACTCGCGCTGTGCTCTTTCCCCTTTCATGTATGATTGAAGCATCAGGATAGAAGAGGATTTTTCCTCCCTCCTTCTTTATACGCTTACAGAGATCAACATCATTAAAAAACATGCTGAACTGCTCATCAATAAATGTATCTGAAAAAAAATCCTTTCTTACAAACAGCGCAGCACCCATTGGCTGATCAACATCAGCAATACTTTTATAATCAAAATCAGGCATTCGCCATTCATTCAAAATCTTTGATGACGGGAAAATCCGGGATAATCCACTCAGTTCAAAAAAAAGTATCCTGAAAGTCGGGAAGGTTCTCAACGATCGCTGAATGGTTCCGTCTGGATTGTGAACGAGCGGTGCAAGAAGAGTAATATCCTTATGTTGTTCCATGAAATTATACATTTTATCGAGACAACCATCCTCAAGCATTGTATCAGGATTGAGAAGAAAAACGTACTTTCCTTTTGCTTTCTCAAACCCAATATTGTTTCCTCTTGCATAACCATAATTCTCTTCACATTTCTTTATCTTAATACAGTCCTTATATCGATCAATGCTGCCGAGGGTTCCATCACGTGATGCATTATCAATGACAAGGATTTCATAAACAGGAGTATCCTCCTGCAGGATGGAATCCAGGCATGCTCCTATTTCTTCTTTATTATTATATGTTACAATGACAACAGAAATATCAACCATAGTTCACTCTTAGCTTCCGAAACCGAGGCGTAGGGAGATCCTTTCCATAAATAGATCTTACATATTGTTCTTTGCTTCCTCGAGCAGTTTCTCCGCTTCCTTTACCATATCCTTTACCTCTGTTCCGTTTGTGTCCGAATCAATAATCTCACCACATAACGCAGTAGTTTTAAGGTATTGCTGTGCGCCATAGTATGCCTGAGCAAGTGCAAGCTTTGCCTGAATATTGTTGAAAATATTTCCGGGTTGTTCTTCTGAAATGTTTTCCAGGAGTATTTCATAGTTATCAATTGCATCGATCCAACTCCCTTTCTCCAGATAGACCTTACACAAGGTCCACCGGAATGTTCTACTTTCAGGGTAATCAGTAACTAACTCACGCGCAACCTCAATTGATTCATCAAAACGACCTTCCCGCTGAAGCATAATTGCCAGGATATTCTTTGCCACACTTTTGGAATAACTGCTCTTTTCCGATGCAATTCTTATCTTTTCAATACCTTTCCCCTTGAATGAACTCCATAAAGGAAAAGAACCTTTCAAGTATTCATAACTTCCTAAAACAAGATATGCTTCAAACAGATCCGGTTCAATCTCAAGGCAAGTTCTTATTGCCTTCACGGACCGTTCTGCATAACCAAGTGCTTTCAGGTAGTTACCCTGTTCAATATACAACGACGAGATGTTCATCTGTATCCCACCGATAAAGAAATGTGCCCATGCACTTTTTTTATCCTTTTTTAATTCAGCCTTTGCCTTCTCTATTGTTTTATCTGCATAGTAGAAGAAGCTGTCAATGAAAGAATCGGTAACAAAATCAGATGTGTAAATTCTAAAGAGCCCTGCATATACAAAATATCCGAGAGGATTATCATGTTCATAATCTATTGCTTTCGCAAAATAAACTTTCGCGCTATCGTATTCCTCAATGTAAGTGAAATCCAGTCCCTGTTGAACATATGAATCAAGATCCCCGTTTTGAATACAGGCGAGAACAACCATAAAAAAAACAGATTGGATCACTACTCATCCTCCCTTTCAAGGAGTTCCGGATATCTTATTCCAAATCTGTATTTGTAATACCACTTTGAAATACTGTACACCGCAAAAAGCAGCAAGAGGAACCATGGGAACAGAATTGCGATAAGTATGATAAAAACATACGAAACCCCTCGCATATAAAACGTAATGAATTCCCGCCGTTTTTTCATAATAACAACAATAATTATCGGAAACCCAATAACTGCAGTAATACCTATCACCATATCTCTGATAAACAGTGCACTGATAAGGGAAATCAACAAAGTAACAGCGCTTATAACAATTGTTACCTTTTTCTCAAAGCACACACCGGTAGTAATTACTCCATCTTTCTTATCACCCTCAACATCAAGAATGGTAGAAACGGCAAAAATTGATGCTGCTGCAAAAAAATACGGAATGGAATGCACCAGGAGTTCCACTGAGAAACTCGATGCAGTAATCCATCCAATGCCAAACGCCAGCATACCGTATCCTATCGAATTTGAAATAATATCAAGAACAGGTTTTCCCTTGAACCTGAATGGAGGAACAGAATAGAGAATTCCCATGCACAGGGATACAATAAGAAAGACAAGATAGACAGTACCGTATTTATATCCGATGATTAATGATACAATAACGAGTATGCCACATACAGAAAACGCCAGTTTCACTGGAACAATTCCAAGTGGGATCAGAAATAGCTTTCGGTTTTCTCTATCCGATTCACGGTCGACAATCTGGTTGATAATGTAAACAGCACCCATCAACAATGAGAACGAAACAAACGATAGCCAAAAATTACCTTTTAGTGTGAATGAATATCTGATCTGCAGGAGAATTTCAGGCAGAAGGATATTTTTTGAACGCCAGAATCCAGCAAGAAAAAATGCCCATACAGGTATTAACATTGGGGGTCTCATAAGAAAAAGCAAGTCCAGCGGCTGTAATTTTAAGCTGATCTCAAATTTCTTCGCCATGCCTATCCTTTTCATATTTTGACTGAATCATTTTAATTATATGTGTAGCACCAGCAAAAATATTAATAATTCTTCCTTTCATTTTCTCAAACATAAAACCAGCACTTCCGTATATCCCCAACTTTGCTTTGAAATTATCCAATGAATCAATAATATAAACGCTTTGCCGTTCTATCTCAAAAAGGTCGTCTTTTCTCTGGAAAGGATGCGAAAGACAAACAGCACCACTGTATCCGCTTTCCTCTGCTATTTCTTTAATTCTTCTTGAATACCTACCAAATGGGTACGACACAAAATTTACTGGAACACCGAGTTTGCTTTCCAGAATATTTTTTGACACAGTCAGTTCTTCTCTGATACACTCCTCAGAAATTCTTGTGAGATCTGGATGTGTATGTGTGTGTGAACCAATTTCAAAACCTGCATCACACAGAGACCGTAAAATAGACCAATCCATGTGTTTAAATTTTCTGAAACCAAGATTTACATCCCAGAGATTCTCTTTGCCAACAAAATTCGTAACAACAAAAATGGTTGCAGTAAAAGAATGGCGCATCATCAGTGAAATTGCATTTTCAAACAATTCTTTGTATGCATCGTCAAAGGTTATTGCAACACACTTTACACTCCCTGACCGGAATGCTCCCGTAAGAGTTACAGATGAATATCCTTTTTTTTGCAGAAATCTCATTTGTTCTGCAAACTGGGAAGGATAAAGCCTTGTTACCCCCCACTCAAAGCTCCTGTCAACCTTATGGTATGCAAGAATGGGAATTTTTCTGAATGAGCTCATTGTCCAATTGTTTTTTCTGCAGCATTTCAAAATAGAATTTTTCAATCATGTCAGTTACCGTATTCCATGAATATTTCTGGGCAGATTTCAAACCATCACGTACGAGTTGCTTTCTCAACTGAGCATTCTCAAGTATCTTCATAATAGCACTGGTAATTTCGCCAGGATTCTTTGGAGGGACAAGAAGTCCATTGTGACCATTCCGTATTACGGTTCTGTAACCTTGTATATCAGAGGCAACAACAGGAGTACCTGAAGCGAGTGCCTCAAGCAATATAATGCCAAATGATTCTCCGGTATATGCAGGCGAACAAAAAATATCACTGGTTACAAAGTAGGAAGGAAGCACCTCCATAGAAACTTTTCCTTCAAAATAAACACTCTGCAGAGCCTGCTTCGAGAGAAAGCCCTTGTAATAATCTCTCAGCTTTCCCTCACCAACAATGACAAGCGTGGCTCCGGGAATCTGCGCAATGATCTCATTAAATGCAAGAAAAAGAAACTTTAATCCCTTGCGTGGTTCGAATCTACCCACAAAAAGTATCATTGGTTCTTTGCCTTCAAATTTCTTGCATCTTTCATTCTTTGGATTAAACCGCTGCATATCTATTCCGTTCGGAATAATGGTATAATTTCCTGAAAGGTACCGGCTCGTACATTCTTTTGCCGCATTCGATACAGCAATAATCCCATCAATTCTTAGCATGCACCGCTGCAACAGCTTCTTGAAAATGCCGTATGGAATACTTTCCTCAAATTGAGAATGAAAGGTATGAATGGTAGTTGTATGGCACAGGATATGAGAATAGACGGGAAGAAACGGGCTTAATGCACCATGCACATGCACTATATCAAATTTTTCATTCCTGAATATCCTTCGCAACTTTCCGCCAATCCCCGGACCTACAGTCATCTTTGAAAAAGATTTATTGGCTGGGTACTGAATAATGCGTCCGACCCTGATAACATCGAGTCCGGGAGGACAACTGTTTTCCCCCGCAGCTCCCGTTATAACTTTGACCAGATGCCCCCTTTTTTTTAATTCAACGCCAAGATGATAAACATGTTCCTGAATTCCCCCAACATGAGGATAGTACGCATCGGTAACAAGGGCTATGCGCAACTTTTTTCTCATCATAACTTTTTTTACCACACGAATCTATGCAAAGTCAAGACAATAAAAAGAGGTGAAGATTTCTTTCATTTTTCTGTTGGAATTGTTTTTTCCTGAAACAGGAACCTTTTAATTTTCTTTGTAGTTGTTTTTGGAAATTCCTCTTCGCGTATTGAAAAGGATTTCACCCTTTTGTAATCTGCGAGATTACTGCATCGCTCCTCAATTTCAGCCTTGAAGAATTCGTTTCTCCATTGTTCTGTTTGTTCTATGTCTTTCTCTTTGGTATAGGTATCAAGCGTTTCCCAATCTGGATAGACAATTGCATGTACCTCTTCCCTCTTCGTATCAGGACTCATTCTGCCAATAACCAGAATTTCTTCTATGTAATCACTTGCCTGAAGCTCATCCTCAATTTCTTCGGGATAAATATTTTTCCCGGCACTCGATACAATGACACTCTTCTTCCTCCCGGTAATGTAGTAGTAGTTATCACTATCGGTTCTTCCGAGATCTCCAGTATAGAACCAGCCATCTTTGAGCACCTTTGCGGTTTCTTCCTCATCCTTATAATAACCGATCATAACGATCGGCCCCCGGACCGCTATCTCACCCACTCCATGCTCGTCAGGATCAACAATCTTCATCTGTACACCGGGCAGCGGAGGACCCACTGATTGGCACTTGACTTTTTCACTCGGATTGACGTTGGTAACCGGTGATGTTTCAGTGAGCCCATACCCCTGAAAGAGATTGAATCCAAATTCCCTGAATCCCTTCGAAATCCAGAGCGGTAACGCGGCACCTCCTGAAACCATCATTCGTAGAGTATCAAGACCCGCCTTCTTTCGCAAACTTTTAAAAAGCATCCTTCCCGGTTCTGCTGCACATATCTTTTTAATCCCTCTTACCAGAGCAAGATTCATTTTCACTACAGACTTAATTATCGGTTTCTGCTCTTTAATTCCCCTGCGTAATCCCTTGAGCACCTTCTCATAAAGAAGAGGAACGCCAAGCATAATGGTTGCTTTCGTATCCTTAATGTCTTCAATTATTTCTTTTGATTTCAAACTCCGGGCATAGGTTATCGTTGCTCCAATATACAAAGGAAGAAAAAATCCTGCAGTTGCCTCAAATGTATGATGAAGCGGAAGAACTGAGATAAGCCGATCCGCCTCATCAACGGCGATAACCTTTCTGACAGCAAGAGCGTCATAGACAATATTTCTATGGGTAAGCATCACACCTTTCGATTTCCCGGTCGTCCCCGAAGTGAAAATTAAAGCAAGAATGTCATCAAGATTTACCTTCCTTTCATCAAGATCGTATGTGCTTTCAGCAATAAGCTCCTGACCCTTCCTGATGAAATCATCGAGCATAAACAAATCCTTTGAATCCGTCTGTTCCATGCACACAACTGTCTCAGGTAACCCGGTGCTCTCTCTGCACTCATTGATAACAGGAATGTGCTTAACAGAAGCAAAAACCAGTTTCGTACCTGAAATAGACAGGATGTGTCCTATCTCCTTGTACTTGAGTTGTGGGTCCAACGGTACAACGATTCCACCAGCGAACACAATAGAAAGATAGGAAATTGGCCACTCAGGTCTATTCTCTCCGATAATTGCAGCCTTGTCCCCTTTTTTAAAGCCAATTGACATAAGTGCAGCAGCACCTGCCCTTACCTTACCGTGAAGCTCGCGATAGAGTACTTTTTCAAAAACACCTTCTCGCCTCATTTGCATTGCAATATTATCACCGAAACGCTCCGCACTCCTTTTCACCATTTCCGGAACGGTAACGAGTTCCTCTGGTTTTACAATTTTCTCATCCATTATTGCTCCTCCTCTCTTTATACTTCATCGTCTTTGCTATTTGCTGTAGCTTCTGCTGTGCTCAATTGCTCCTTTATGAGAGCATTGAGGATATTCAATGATATCTCCTTAATATTCACATTCTGAACCAGAGATGGCCCTGCGCAACATGGACAACCATAACTGCAAGAACATGCTCTTATTTCATCCCGTGCCTTCAGGAACAGTTCAGGGTGAATAGTAAACAATTCAAGTGCAAAACCAACACCACCTGGATAATTCTCGTATAAAAATATGGTCGGCGAATACAATCCTTTCTTCACTTCCTTAATTGCCTTTGCATCACGTTTGCTCAACTCATAATCGAAAGACCACAACCCTTCCCTATCACCTAAATGTACTCCGATGTCTCTTCTTGAACAGAGGAGAAAAAGCGGTGCAATATTCCCGACCAGATGCGCAATTCCATAAAGTCCATAAATAATTGCATCCTCCGAATATCCAAGATTATCCAGTAAGCCCTTCTCAATCGTAAGCCAGAAACATGTTGTATGCATTTCATTTTCCGGCAAATTTACATCTCCAAATCCAATATTCTCAAATGTCGTCAGTTTAATTTTCTTGTATCCTACAACTCTTTTCGTAACACATACTTCCCCCCAATGTGCTTCGTTCTTTGTATCAAAATCCTCCAGCACTTTAACTTTTGTATACTCTATTGCATCTGTGTAGTAATTCACTGAGACCTTTTTCACATACGCCTTTCTCTGCTCGTAATTGAGCTCATCAACATGATACTGCTCACCGGAGTGAATGTAAATTGCCTTATCGTGAAGAAGCATGGGTGCTGACGTATAGTCAACCTCACCAATGCTTTTTGCCCTTCCTCCCGTTCTGTCAACTATCACGAAATTTTCACTCGGAATATTTCTCAAACCAAACGTATCAGCCGGATACGAATCCTCTGTCCAGAACCACTGTGAACCACTCCTGTGCAGCACTCCCTTTTCTTCAAGGTACGAAAGAATTTCCTCAAGCGGCTCCTTACCAAACTGGTCCCCTTCCTGAAATGGTAATTCAAACGCAGCACATTTCACATGCGCAAGAAGGATAAGCAAATTATCAGGATTTATGAGCCCCTTTTCAGGAGATGAACCAAAAAAGTAGTGAGGATGATTCATTAAAAACTGGTCGAGTGGCGCCGAACTCGCAACAAGCACAACAACTGAAGATTTTTCCTTTCTTCCTGCTCTTCCCGCTTGCTGCCAGGTACTTGCAATTGAACCGGGATATCCTGCCAATACAGCAGCATCAAGAGAACCAATGTCAATTCCTAACTCCAGTGCATTAGTGCTTACTACAACCCGCGCTTCTCCATTACGCAGTGCCTTTTCGATCTCGCGTCTTTCATTTGGAAGATATCCGCCTCTGTAACCTCGTATCATTCCGAGCATTTTGGGATTCTTTTCATATTTCTCCTTTAATCTCGAAGTAAGAATCTCAACATTGAGCCTGCTCCTGGCAAAAAGAATTACTTGAACTCCCCGTTTTACGAGTCTTTCAGTTGCAAGCTGAGCTTCAGTAATATAGTTCCTTCTGAGTCCCATATCTCTATCAACAACAGGTGGGTTCCAGAGTACGAAGTACTTTCTTCCCTGCGGTGCACCACTGTTATCGATACAATCGACTTTTGCTTCAATGAGTTTTTCAGCAAGTTCCGAGGGGTTTGCGATTGTTGCAGATGAAAGAATAAATTGAGGATTCGATCCGTAGTGACGGGCTATCCGTTTCATTCGACGAATAACGTTCGCCACATGGCTGCCAAAGACACCACGGTAGTTATGGAGCTCATCGATAACAACAAAACGAAGATTGGAAAAAAGCTTCATCCATTTTGTGTGATGTGGAAGGATAGCCTTGTGCAACATATCAGGATTCGACAGGACAATGCTCGATCTCTCTCGTACACTTTTCCGGATATCCTTTGGAGTATCACCATCATACGTAAATGTTGCAAATCCCCGGTTCAGAGCTTCGAGCAAGTGTTCGAGCCCCTCGAGTTGATCATGAGATAATGCTTTTGTTGGAAAAAGATACAGAGCGCGAACATTTTCCTCCTTCAGTAGTGCATCGATCACCGGTACATTGTAACAGAGCGTTTTTCCTGATGCTGTAGGGGTAACAACGACAATGTTCTTTCCCTCTGCGAGCATCTTATATGCCTCTACTTGATGAGAGTATAATCGTGTTACGCCCAAGGATTCAAGGGTCTTCACAAGCGCATCATGGATGCCTTCCGGAACATCTAAAAATCGAGCTTTCTGCTCTTTGATTACTTCAATATGGGAAATACGTTGATTGAGTTGTGGATCCCGCGAAATGCTATCGATGAAACTGTCCAGTTCAGTGTAATCTGACATTATGTTCTATGCTAATGTTTAAAAGGCATTCCACGCATTGTTACGATTATATCAAAAAAAAACTACGTGTCAAGATAATATTTCAAGGAGGATAATTTTCTCTCAGTACAAAGAACTTATTTTGCATGATCGAGCGCTGATGGCAAACCAATTCAAAAAGGAGGCAGCACATGAATGCTTCCTCCTTTACATGCCACCTTATCTTTGGTGCATTAATTCAACGGAACACTCTCAATATTATCCCTTCACTTCAATATCAACAGGTTCTGCAACAGTTTCCACTTCCGGTTCATAGTATTTATACACTTTTGATGTTGGAGTTTTTGCATTTATCGGGAACTTTGCTTTGAGCCGGTAAGAAAATTCGATTGGCTTTTTGTAGTTTATCCGCTCAATGTAGAGTATGATCTGTCGCGCAGTTACATTGTATTTCTCGACTTTCGTGCCAACAAGTTTCTGCAGATCTCCCGTATCAACGGAGAACCCTGGTGGAATACCGAGATCAACAATGACCATATCCGCTGATGCAGTGATATTGTTCGTTACCTTTACAAAACAGGTGATTACATCATCCTGAGAAAGTGTTGTCTTGTCGTAATCAACATCAATCGAAAGAATATCCTTCCGTTTCTCTGTTTCCACGAGTGTCCAGGGGATATAATAGCGTGAAGCGATCTCATACATTGGATTTCCTTTACCATCAATGGATATGGTAATCTCGTTCTTTCCTTCAACGGTTGCTTGAGCAAGATCGATGAGAAACATTATATCAGCATTGTCTTTATCAAGATGAATTGTCTCCTTGGATTTCCCATTGAGGAATACCTTTACCGTTGCATTAACATTTTCCGTGCTTCCTTTCAACGAAGCAAGGAGACATTTTAGCGAAAGCACTGTTGCCTGGGTAGTACCCCAATTGCCCCCTGGATACTTTGACCTGATAAGGTAACTTATCGCCTTGTTAACTATCGTGATATACCTGTTGTATTTTAGAAGCGCATACGTTGCCAGTGCTGTTGCTTCGATATCAGCTCCCTTTCCCTTTGCATACGTAAAGGTTGGGATTTCAGATTCCCAGTACACGACTTCCTTGTCTTCAATCCTCTTTTCAACAAGCTTTTTCATGACCCTTTCGGTAACCTTTCCTTCAAGATCGTATTCGACAAAGGCGTTTGCACAAATTGAGAGCACATAGGAATCTTGTTCATTTGCAAGATTGGCTTCAATGTATGCAGCGGCTTTCTTCGTCTCTGCTCCTTTATACCCACTGGCAGATAGAGCCCAGAGGATATACGCAGTTGGCAACGTCCTGTTTTTCTGTATCCTGTTCCAGCTACTCTGATGCAAATAGCTCTTATCGGGCGACCAGGAACCATCCTTGTTCTGCTGTCCAATGAGCCAACGCTGTGTTCTTGAAATAATATTCGGGTCAACTTCAAAAACCTCTGACATATCATAGAACTCCATGAGCCCGTATGCTGTCAGCAGTCTATTTGCAGGAGCATTGCCAAACCACTCAAACCCGCCGCCTGCTACTTCATACGAGAGCAAGCGCTGATAGCCAACATTAATATACTGCTCTGCCTTCATTTCGATTTCAGGCGTGATCTTCTTAACATCGCGGAGATAGTCAAGTACCAGAATATTCGGATACGTTACCGAGGACGTTTGCTCGAAGCATCCGAACGGCATACCCAGCATGGATTCCATACCTTCAACAACCTGGCTCATCATACCCGGGAAGATACGCACAAAAATCTTTCCGGAACCATCTATGGATTCGTGAGGGATATACACCGTTTTGGTAATTTTTTCTGTCAGCCGATCACTCACAATATCCTCAAATTTCTTTCCATCAGGCACAATCTCAATTTCCCTTCTTATCGCATCGCTCATCGCGGTACCGATTGCCTTAATGGTAAAGCTGTGTTTGCCAATATCTTTTGCTCTCAGCCTGAAATAGACAACCGAAACCTCATTTTCACCAAGTTGCACACTCTTTTCACCATCATCAAGCAATTCATACCATGGTTCCTTCTGGAGCATCAGTTTTATCTTCTGAGAGCCCTTAACATAATTATAGAGAGCAACAGGAACAGAAACGATGTCATTCTGTGTCAGAGAAACGGGAAGATCAATATCAATAAAGAAATCCTGAAAAACCTTGATCCCTTTGGACATGCTGCCAAGCTCACCAAGGGCAGTTGATGCCATTGCCGTTATCCTCCATTCTGTTATGGAATCAGGCCATTTCAGTGGAAGCGCTGCTACACCCTTTTTATCTGTTATGAGAGCAGGTTCAAAAATAAACGTTTCGGGAAAATATTCCCTTATTCTCGGTCCTTTTTTCCCACCAACCTCAGCTGATTTAGTATCAGAAGCGAGCATATCTCCATTTGCTGGAACGGGAGCTGCGTGTGCCTTCTTTGCAATACCACCTTTTCCCACAGCCTCCCCAGCAACTTCAACCTCATCGAAGAATTCCATTCTCTGTTCAAGACCCCATCCTCTCCTGTAAGATGTGGTATTGATCTCATCTCCGGTATCTTTCTTCTTATCGGGTCCAAGACTCAGAATTCCAAACCAGGACAGATCATCATTGGTCGTCACCAACTCATACGCCACTCCCCATGGATCAAGCATTTCTTCTTCGTCCATGTATTCACCTTTGACCAGAACATTGAAACCCTCTTCAAGAGTCGGATACCGTTTTTTCTTTTCATAAAATCGGTACACGGCATTTTGAATTTTATTCAAATCATTCCACACCAGTGAGGAATACTTATTGTATATTGTATTATCCAATTCCCGCGTATTATCTTTTCGAACGCTGTGAGGAGATATATTCGAGAGGGATGCAAAGAGAACTTTTGCTGCTTTTTCTTTTCTGCTTTCGAGTGCTCTCTTTGGCTCCAGTGTAACAATCTCTCGGGGAGTCAAGTAGTGAATTTCATACTTCGGTTCCATCAACTCCTTTTCCAATGTAAAATACACCTTTTCAAGTCCGGGCTGCATTTCTGACAGCGCAAAAACACTCTCGTCAACAATACTTATTCCAAGGGCTGCAATAACAGGATGCCCTTTCTTGTTTCGTACAGAGAACTTAAGGGTTCCATCATCACCTGGTTTATATATCTTTTTGTCCGCTGTAACGATAATGGACAGGTCATTGGCTGAATTCACATAGATCACTTTTGTATCCCTCATAATTT
Source organism: uncultured bacterium (assembly GCA_965369615.1). Lineage (GTDB taxonomy): Bacteria > Hydrothermota > E44-bin80 > E44-bin80 > E44-bin80 > SOKD01. The sequence continues at coordinate 16,347 of CBDUQV010000013.1, forward strand.
CCTCTCCCGCAGCCACGGTGTATGAGTGAATCCAGACACTCCCACTGAGATCTGTTGTCAGAGGAATGGAAATTCTTCCTACTCCTTTATTGATGGGAATTGTCCTCGTGAGAATAGTTTGCTTGTCTTTAATGATATCAATATACACAACTCCCTTTTTCTTTGATGAAAAACAGGTTAGCTGCATAACATCACCAACTCGATAGAGACCTCGATCGGTTCTGAGAAGCACATGCGGGAGTTTCCTGTTGTACGAAAAATAAACACTTGCCTGACCCTTGTTCCCTTTCTTATCAACAGCTGTTACTTCGAATCCCATACCATCTTTATCATCAGGAAGTATTACAAATTCAGCAATGCCAGAATTGTCTGTTTTTCCGCTAAAGGTACGCTCACCACTTTTCAGAGTAATCGCGGTTTGCGCCGGCCTACCATCGGGATACGTTGTCATAGCGTACAGAATGTTCTTCAGTCCAGGCACCAGGGAGCCACTCTCAGGAATAAGAACAACGATGAGATCCTCTTTGGCAACAATTCGCTTGTGAGTCAGTCTTTCCTTGTGCTTTGCCTTATCAGTAATTTCAACATCGATTTTGATAAATGCCTTTCCCTGCTCCAGTGGGGTTCCTACAAAATGGGATGGCAGTTTGACATCAAAATGGTAGTTCCCTTCACCATCTGTTTCGCCTTTGATTTCCTGGAAAGCTTCGAATTCAACATCGAACTTGCTTACTGTTATCTTCACTTTTCCACCATTAACAGGCTTCCCGAAAAAATAGACAACGTTTATATCTCCCTGTAACCGTTCGGAAGGCAGGTAATAATCTTTATCGGTTTTGAGCGTTATCTTGAACTTGGGCAGCACATACCGCTTTACATTCACTGTTTTTTCAACATTAGCCCTATCCAACTCTGCCCTGATTCTGTAATCTCCCATATTAATTTCATCAGCCAGTTGAAAATCATACGATGCAATACCAAATTCATCCGTTTTCAGTATTTTCTTGAACACCTTATTTCCCTTTGAGTCTTCAACACTCAAAGTTATGGAAATATCTGAAGCGGCGTTCATTGTCGGTTTCCTCAGTGTTAGCGCACGTATATGAATAACCTGGGATGGCTGGTAAACAGGTTTATCGGTTACGAGATAAATGGAGAAATCCCGTTTCACGGTAATAGTATACTCCACCGTCTCATTACCAACGGAACTCTGAGCAGAAATTTCAATGGTTGCACTCGGCTCTTTTATTTCGGGAATATTGAATGATACATTGATGCTCCCATTTTTATCAGTTTTTCCGCTGAATAGTTTCTTTTTCAGCTTTTCGCCTTTCAACATAACAGTAACAAGGGCACCTTTAATGGGTCTTCTTCCTTTGTAGTTAAGTGTGACTATTCGAATCGAAGCCTTGCTTCCAGTAAGCAAACTATTCTGTCCCATTACCATAAGTTCCAATTTATCCATGAGCTGTGACAATGCAAATATGTGTTGCTGTTTCTGTTTTTTGCTCTTCAGGGTTACGCGTAAACGTTCTGTCATCAGTTGCTCTTGGGTAAGCTCTGTTTCAAATTCAAAATTCGTTGTTATCGTTCTCCTGAAGAACCGAATGTTCTTCGTCTCTGTCAAAAGCACATTACCATTCACATCGATTATCTCAGCGGTAACTTCTCCACTTAACCAAACCCATGACCTCTTGCTAAAAGAGACGTAAACAGAAACCTTCCCTTCCTCGAAATGAATTGAAGATCCATCTTCATTAAAAACAACCAGTAATTTATCCCCCCATCCAAAGAGTGAGAAAGCCAAAAGCGTAAAGAGAGCAACAAACCATACAGACCGTTTCATGATACCTCCTTTTTAAGAGTGCTTTTAGAGATTTGATTATTTTCCTTTTTCTATTTCCTCAATTCTCTTTCAATCCCGTTTCGTTCAGTAAGATATACATCCGGTATGAAGATTTATTCCACCAATTCCTTATACAGAAAAAATGTCCATAATGCAAGGAGAAAATTCAAACGGAGAACAACGACGTATAAGTTTTTTCTTGACTTTATCACTTTTACGGTTTATAAGTTCTCTGATTATTACCAAGATGAAGGCTGTGCATATTCGTGTTTCCGGTCTTGTTCAGGGAGTTGGGTATCGTTATTTTGTACTCAGAGTGGCAAGAGGTCTTGGCATAGTTGGCTGTGTTAGAAACATGTATAACGGTACCGTCGAAATTATCGGCGAAGGAGAAAGAGGAGTACTCAATCAACTTGTCGAAGAAGCAAAGATTGGTCCAATCTCTTCTGATGTACGGGGAGTGAACATTGAGTGGCAAGAACCCACTGGTGAATATAGTATCTTTGACATACAGTTTTAATCCCCTGCTTTTTTGAAAGTGATTGCAAATCATAACCGGGGCGTAGCGCAGTTCGGTAGCGCGCTTGGTTCGGGACCAAGAGGCCGGAGGTTCAAATCCTCTCGCCCCGATACTCATTATAGATGGGAAAATAGAAATTGTGAAAATAGCAGTTCACAAGAAATGATACACAAATTTCCTCATTTCTGAATTTCCCAATTTTGTTGCAGTTTGAAAGGAGATACGATGACGGAGGAAACAATAAAAAAACATATACGAAATGTAACTGATTTTCCAAAAAAGGGAATTGTATTCAGGGACATCACAACGCTGCTGCTGAATGGCTCAGCCTTTCATGAAACAGTAAACCTATTGCTCGAAGAACTCAAGGATAAGCACTTTGACAAATTCGCTGCGATTGAAGCGAGGGGATTTGTTTTTGGAGGAGCCCTGGCAAATTTGCTCCAGAAGGGAATTATCCTTGTTCGAAAACCTGGAAAACTCTGTGCTGAGACGGTACGGGTGGAATACGAGCTTGAATATGGAGTTGATGCACTTGAAATGCATAAAGATGCAGTTGAAAAGGGAGATAAAATCGTCGTTATCGATGACCTCCTTGCAACTGGCGGAACAGCATTATCTACCTGCCGCCTTGTTGAAAAATTAGGAGGTGATATAGTCGGACTCGTATTTCTTGTTGAGTTATCGTTTCTCAGTGGAAGAGAGAAACTCAAAGGATATCCTGTGTACTCGATCATTGATTATGCAACAGAATAGTTATAACGACCAAACATTCCTTATACACAACACACAAATTTTCAGCATGCATCCAATAAGAACACCATGCTCATTATTTGAGTTGACTTATCTTAATAGATTGTTTATAAACTAAAATTATGAGATTCAGAAAGGAGCAAAACATGGAAAAACCTGCTCAGCAAATCAACATTGAAATCGGAGATGCTGCCGTTGAAGGGACCTACTCAAATTTTGCCTTTATTACTCACTCACCTGCTGAATTCATAATAGATTTTGCGAGAATATTACCAGGCATGAAAAAGGCAAAAGTGCATTCACGGATTATAATGACTCCTCAACATGCAAAAATGCTTTTCAAGGCACTCGAAAACAACATTAAGAAATTCCAGGATCGCTTTGGCGAAATTAAAAATGTAACTGAGCCTGGCAAAGAAATTGGTTTTCGCAAACCCGAATAACACGGAAATAATTCGGAAAAAAAAACTTGACACACCATACAATTTCTGATATAAAATAAAGGTTAATGCACGGAGTATCATATTATGAAAGTACTGAATAATGTGAGAAAGGAATCAAATGGCTAAATCAAAGATCCTTGTGGTCGATGATAATGCATACCTTGTTGATATTCTCAGTTTCAGTCTCGAAATGGAAAATTACGAGGTACTCAAAGCATATGATGGTGAAGAAGCATTAAAGATTATTGGCGATATTACCCCGGATCTCATTCTTGCAGATATTATGATGCCCAAAATGGATGGGTTTGAATTGTGTAAGAAAACAAAGGAAAACCCGGATACAAAGGATATACCATTTCTCTTTCTCACTGCCAAGGGTAAATTGGACGATCAATTGAAGGGATTCAGTCTTGGTGGTGATGATTATATCGTCAAACCATTCAATCTTAACGATCTGCTTAGGAAGATAGCAAAAAGTATAGAACAGTACAAGGAAAAAGGCTCAGCAGTTCTCGATGTTCCACAAAATGGCTCTCTTGTCGAATTCCCAATTATCAAAATCCTCCAGACAACAAAATCAAACAACCAATCAGTTACCCTCACCGTCATAGCTGCTAACGACATTGGAAAGATATACATAAAGGACGGAAAGATTGTAAAGGCAGAAACATCAGTGAACAAAGAGAAGAGCGCGCTGGAACTCATTCTAAGCTGGAAGGATGGAAAATTCAAGATTGATAATAGTATCCCACAGGATCTGTCTGATAAAGAAATTTCTCTTGATTGATTTCAGTCCACCTTTTTGTAAACAGATTTTGAGCTTATCCCATACCGCACAAATGCCCATATTTTTCTTAAATTAATATGCTCGGGAAAAAGAAATCAGCGCGTCACGACCAAGTAGAACCACAGTCATCCCATCTGTCTTATTTGAATGAGATATTTCAACAAGAGAAGATTGATGAAAAAATACTGGCAAAGTGGCTCGAACATATTGTAAACCAGTTCGGTGGAGACGAAGGTGCTCTTTTTCTAAAATGTGCTGATGGACTTTTATGCACAATGACAACCGGAACAACAAGCCTTGTTGAAGGCAGAAGGATATCAGGTGAGGATGGTCTTGCAGGGTGGTTACTGCACAGCAAAAAACCAGCATTCTTGCCGGAAGCTCAGAAAGACATTCGCTTCGATTCAAAAAACAATATCTTCGACCCGGCCCCGGAAAGCATCGTTGCCTCTCCTATTCTTTTCAGAAATGAATTCTACGGAATCATTCAAATCAACAGAAGAGAAGACGGGAATCCCTTTTCCTCAGAAGATGCTGAAAAGTTGCTTGAAATATCAAATATATTTGGATTCTTTC
>CBDUQV010000014.1:0-21020 GCA_965369615.1 uncultured bacterium
AATCCGCACTTTTTACATACATGATGATTCCGTTCAAGCTCCTTCCCGTACAAGATTTCTCCACACCCCTTGCACTTCTGCCAGAGCCCATCAGGAACAGTCTTTCTCTCTTCGGGAGGCTTTAACTTTCTCTTTCTTCTGAACCACTTCATACAAGTACTAATATCATACGAAAAATGTGAAGTCAAGGCTTTTGTTTATCTTACGTTTTTGATAGAGTATTGAATCAATTTTTAGTTGATTTGTTACACGTTTTATGATAGTATTATTTCGCTTCAGACCGTGAGAAGTTTGATTGAGAACTGAGTAGAACATTGGATATCCAAGATTGGATGAGGATAGATAGGCAAGAACAGGAGCCATGTTATGATACAAATATTACCTGCAGAACCACATAAGACAAAAATTGTTCAAAAGTTACCTTTGACAACATATCATCAACGCCTGAAATATCTTAATAGTATTCATTTTAATACTTTCAATCTACATTCTGACAAGGTGACCTTTGACCTAACGAGCAACTGCACATCTGCCATGTCCCAGGAACAACTATCCAGCATGTTCCTGGGAGACGAAGCATATGCTGGCAGTAGAAATTTCATACACTTGGAAAGCACTATAAGAAGAATCCTGGGGCATACTCAAATTATCCCAACCCACAACCTTTTAGGCGCCAAAAAGTTGATTGCAAAAGTGCTTGGCAAGAAGAACAGTAAGGTGCTAACAAACAGTACTCTCATTGATCCCATATTTCAAGATAATGGTATGCATTGCGTAAATATAAAGATACCTGTCCCCCTGAGTGAAGTTACCCCTTCAAACTTCAGCGGCTCCATTGATATCAAGAAGCTTGAGAAAGCAATTAGTAATGATATGACAAAGAACATTGCTTTCATTTTGATTGAAACGTGCCCAGCATCTTCCCATAGCCAGCCTTTTTCACTGAAGAATCTGAAAGAGACATGCTCTATTGCACGAAAACACAAGATCACTACAGTTTTGGATATTTCTTTTATCGTGGAGAATGCCGCTTTCATTATTCAGTTCGAACCCTCTCATAGAAAAAAATCGATTGCAGAGTTAGTAAAAGAAATGGTTGATGAGGTGGATATTACTATAATGAACGCTGGTGAGGATTGCAGATCAAATGCCGGTGGTTTCATAACGTCACGTTTAGAAGACATTGCTGATGAATTAAAAAATCAGGTTGTAGTGTACGAAGGCTTGCACACCTACGGTGGAATGACCGGTCGTACTATGGAAATTGTGGCAAAAGGGCTGGAAGATATGGTTAGTGATAGGTCTATCTGTTGGAGGATCACTCAAATCGAGTACCTATTCGGGAAGCTCAGAGAAAACCGCGTGTCATGTATCAAAGGAGGAAATGGTATTTTCCTCACTCTGTCGGATTTCCTACCTCAGCTTGGACATACCGAATTCCCATTATTTGTGCTTTCATCAGCATTATACCTGACAGGAGCAATAAGAACCATCGTTGATGACAGGTATGAATATCTTCTTAATTCAGAAAAATCCAAAACCCTTGGCTGTGAGATACCACGGGATTCCTTCACAAATCAGCATTTAGATCATATTGCCAATGCAATCATCAAACTCTATGAAAATCGAAAGAGCATCCAGACCTTGCAACTACATGCAGAGGGCAAATGGACTGATGAGTTTACGTTTAAACTTAAAGACAAGAACACGCCCCTTTTCCCAATAATCAATGAACTCGATGAGCACAATTATGAACCATGGAAGATTACAGCCATTGAACATATTGGTTTTACTGAGAGGGAATACCGACAAAAAGCTGCTGAACAGGCAGGATATAACACATTCTTACTAAAATCTGAAGTTATAGGGATTGATGCATTAACGGATAGTGGAACATCGGCAATGTCATCCGAACAGTGGTCTTTAATGCTTAAGGCTCATGAAACACCGTATTCCAGTAAGGATTATGAAGAATTCGTAGAGACAGTTAAAGAAATTTTTGGCTTCAAATTTGTGATTCCTACCCACCAGGGACGGGCTGCTGAATACATCTGTTCTCAGACTTTAATAAAGGATGCAGATAGAATCCCAGGGAATATGTACTTTACCACCACAAAATTGCATCAGGAATTAGCAGGAGGGCAGTTTATCGATGTAATCGTTGACGAAGCACATGACCCTGAGAATTCTTACGAGTGGAAAGGAAATGTTGATTTAAATAAGATGGAGGATTTGATCAAAAAAGTTGGAGCTCATCACGTTCCCTATATAAGTTTTGAAACCTGTGTTAACATGGCAGGTGGGCAACCAGCATCCATGGATAATATGAGGCAAGTCCATGACTTTTGCAAAAAACATGCTATTTTAGTGCTCTTTGATGCAACCAGATGCGCTGAGAATGCTTATTTCATTAAGAAAAAGGATCCTCGATATAAGAAAAAAACAATAAAGGAAATCCTTAAGCAGATGATGTCCTATGGAGATGGATGTACCGTCAGCAGCAAGAAAGATTGTTTGGTAAATATGTGCGGTTTTTTCGCAATTAATGATCTTCGTATTTTCAATAAAGCACAAAATCTATTGAGAATATACGAAGGTAGCCGCACTACAGGCGGCTTATCCTGTCAAGATTTATCAGCGCACACACAAGGTGCCAAAGAGATGTTGAACTATCATTATATTCGTTCAAGAGTTGAACAGACACAATACTTAGGAAACAGGTTAATAGAAGAAGGAATACCCATTGTTCGTCCACCAGGAGGTCATGCTGTTTTTCTGAATGCCAGAATGTTTCTTGACCATCTGGATCAAGATAAATATCCTGCTCAGGTGCTTGCAATTGAAACTTTTATCGAAGCCGGCATTAGAACAATGGAGCGAGGGAATGTGTCCAAGGGTAGAAATCCTATTACCGGAAAAAATTACCGTCCAGCGCTTGAGCTCGTAAGAATTACTTTGCCCAGAAGGGTCTACACAAACTCCCATATGGAAGTCATTGTACAAGCAGTCAAAAAAGTATACCAGAGACGTCAGTCCATAAAAGGCTTGAAATTTGTGTATGAACCCAAAGAACTAAGGTTCTTCCAGGGTCGCTTTGAATATCTTAAATAGGGGGTGCAAAATGACTAAATTGCTATCAAAGGATGATGTTAAGAGGACCCTTAACATGAAGGATACGATCGAAATCCTTGAAAAGGCATTTCAAAATCTTGCAACGGCACAAGCAGTTATGCCACAACGAACTCCGATCATAACCCCGGATCACAACGGTCTTGCCTTATTCATGCCTGCATACTTGAAAGGTATGGGTGCAATTGGTGCCAAGGTTGTAACAGTATACAAGAACAATCCTTCCAAGTATAACATGCCCACCGTACTCGGCACGATCATACTCCTTGACGAGAAAACAGGTGCTCCGATTGCAGTTATGGATGGCGGATATTTAACTGCAATGCGCACAGGTGGTGTCGCAGGGCTTGCTACGAAATTTCTATCTACAAAGAGCGCAAAAGTCCACACCATGTTTGGTACGGGAGGTATGGCTAAAACACATGCCTGGGCTGTCGATTGTGTGCGTGATATAGAGAAACTAATGCTCTATTCAATCGATCCTGTCGAAAAACGTGAAGCATTCCGTGATTCCTTGAAAGAAATAATCAATTGCACAATTGTATTAGTTGATGATCCTGCAACCGCGGTCGCTGAGGCTGATATTGTAACGTTGATAACAAGTGCAAAGGAACCAATTGTGGAGGGAGACTGGTTCAAACCAGGAAGCCATATCAATGCAATTGGGGCTCACGCACCTGCAATGAGAGAACTTGATTCGAAGACAGTTAAACGCTCTGCCGTAATCTGTGACCTTGTTGATGCCTGTAGGGCGGAAGCGGGTGATTTCATTATCCCCGTTGATGAAGGAAATTGGAGCTGGGATGAAGTTCGCGGCTCATTGGGAGATGTTATTGCCGGCAAGATTCAAGGTCGTAAAAATGACAAAGAGATCACCCTCTTCAAGAGTGTCGGTCTTGCAATTCAGGATATTTCAACAGCATTCCATGTCTACAGCAAGGCAATTGAAATGGATGTAGGAACAAATTTCACTTTCTAATTATCCACAACTTTATCTGCTTTTCTTAACTCAAACATATTCATTTACCTGCCCAATGCATTCCTTTTAACTTTGTTTTTTCTTGACTTTGTTTTTGTGAAATGCTATATTCTCGCAATATACCGAAGCCATGATTAAGGGAAAAATGTTCATAAATGGAAATTGGGAAGAGGGTTCTCTGTATAGTGATGTCACCAATCCATTTTCTGGCGAAATTATTGGAAAAGTACCAAAAGCAAACGATAGCGATATTGAACGCTCAATATCTTCAGCAGTGAACTCGTCACAAATATCAAAGGCGCTGCCCGCTTATGAACGTGCAAGAATACTCCAGAAAGTAAGCAGAAAGATTGAGGAACGACAGGAGGAACTGGCAAAACTTGTTGCTCTTGAATCAGGAAAACCCATTCGTTATGCGCTTGGTGAAATAAAAAGGGCAGCGGAAACCTTCAGATTTGCTTCAATAGAAGCACAACAGAACTACGGCGAAGTTATCCCGATGGATGCCGCATCACGGGGAAAAGATTATTTTGCATTCTCTATCCGGGTTCCCAGAGGGGTAATACTCGCTATTACCCCCTTTAATTTTCCGCTCAATCTTGTAGCACATAAGGTTGCTCCTGCTCTCGCATCAGGGAATAGTATAATACTGAAACCAGCATCGGCCACCCCGCTCATAGCCTTCAGACTCGGAGAGATACTTGAAGATGCTGGACTCCCCAAAGGTATCATTAATATCATTTACGGATCGGGAACTGATGTTGGTTTGAAGCTTGTCCGTGACGAGCGTATTCAAATGGTTACGTTCACCGGAAGTCTCCCGGTAGGCCAAATCATAAAAAGGGAGGCTGGATTCAAAACGGTAACGCTTGAACTCGGGAACAATAGTCCAGTCGTTGTAGAGGATGTACAGGACCTCTCTGCGGTTGTCAATAGGCTCATCATAGGTGCTTTTGCATATTCAGGCCAGGTGTGTATATCCATTCAGAGAATTTATGTGAACAGGAAACTCCTTGACGATTTTCTTTTACTTTTTATCAAAAAAGCAAAAGAACAAAAAATTGGTGATCCGCTTGATCCGGATACAGACATTGGCCCAATGATTGCTCCCTCTGAGATCAGTAGGATAAGAGAATGGCTTAAAGAAGCAAAAGCAATGGGAGCAAGAATTATCATAGGAGACAAAAGCGAAGGAAATGTAATGTTTCCAACTGTTTTAACAAATGTCTCAAAGGAAATGAGGGTTATGAAAGACGAAGTTTTTGCACCCGTGGTATCCATCATCCCATACGATAATTTTGATGATGCCCTGCAACTCGTAAACGACACGCAATACGGTCTTCAGGCAGGCGTCTATACAAAGGACATCGATAAAATCACAAGCGCAATAGATACCATTGATGTTGGTGGATTGATAATCAATGATTTTCCCACGTTCAGAGTTGATCATATGCCTTATGGAGGAGTGAAAAAGAGCGGTATCGGAAGGGAAGGCTTGAAATATGCAATTGCAGAGATGACAGATATAAAACTCGTAGTTATAAAAAAATGAAATTGAAAGACGAGAAACGGGGAACACGGAAATAAGGAGGTGACATGCCTGTAGAGCCAAGAAAGGCGCTAAAAGAGGTTAAACCATATATTCCTGGAAAACCCATAGAAGAATTGCGAAGAGAACTTGGCATCGAAGATGAAATTGTGAAACTTGCTTCAAATGAAAGTGCCGCAGGAACCTCTCCAAAAGCTATCGAAGCAATGAAAAAAAGCATTGAGGAGATGTATCTCTATCCTGACGACGTATGCTATTACCTAAAAAGGGGGTTGGCGAAACATCTTGGCGTTGCAGAGGAAAATATCTTCGCCGGTAATGGCTCAGTTGAACTCATCCTCTATGCACCATTGGCTTATCTCTCTTGCGGGGATGAATTTCTAACAAGCGAGCAGGCATTTTTAATCGGGAAGATCTCCGCAAAGGTGATGGGAGCGGTCTTTACCGCTGTTCCGGAGAAAGACTACAAACATGATTTAAATGCGATGAGAGATGCAATTAACGAGAAGACGAAAATCATCTACCTCGATAATCCAAGTAACCCCCTTGGCACAAAACACTCAAAGAAGGAAATCGAAGATTTTGTTTACTCTATCCCTGATGGAATCCTGATTATGCTCGATGAAGCGTACTATGAATTTGTGAGAGATAGCGACTTTCCTGATTCTATACAATTTGTAAAGGAGAACAAAAATGTTCTCATTCTACGAACCTTCTCAAAGATATATGGTCTTGCGGGCATGAGAATTGGCTACGGAATTGCACCGCCTGAAATCATCAGCACGATCAGGAAAACAAGGATTCCTTTTAACGTAAGCAGGCTCGGACAGATAGCTGCGCTTGCCGCTCTCGAAGATGAGGACCATGTATCAAGAACAGTTCAACTCATTGATGAAGGAAAAAAATACCTTGTCGGAGAATTCCAAAAAATGGGAGTATTTTATATTTCTTCGTGCACAAATTTTATCACACTAAAACCTGGTATTGATGTAAAAAAACTCTTTGCCAAATTACAGAAACGGGGCATCATCATCAGGCCACTTGCAGGATATGGAATGCCTGATTTTATCAGGGTGACCATCGGGACCATGAAGCAAAACAAACGTTTCATTAAAGCATTGAAGGAAATCCTTGCAAAACCATGATAATTCTATGCGAAGAGAAAAGATAACGTTGCGTGAAACAAGTTTCTCTACTCCAATTTTGACTTCAAAGTTGCAGCGTTTGCTCTGCGAATTCTTTTTAGCACAATGATAAGAACGTTCGAAGAACTGAAGAAAAAGGCAAAGAAAAAGGGCAGAAGAGAACTTGTCATCGCCTGTGCAGAGGATAAAACTGCACTCGAAGCATCTCTCCATGCTGCTCATGAAAAGCTTATATCTCCGATCTTTGTGGGAAACAAGGAAAGAATCCTTGCAATTGCAGAAGCGCATAGCCTTGATGTTGATCAGAACTCAATAGAAAACGCGGATAACGAAACAGATGCTGTTAGAATATCTGTAGAAATCGTCCGTTCCCATAGGGGAAGTTTCCTCCTTAAGGGCATGGTAAAAACATCAGCATTCCTCAAAGGAATTCTTAACCCACAGGCCGGGCTCTGTACGGGCCGAAGACTCAGCCATTCAGCTATGTTCCAGGTTCCAGGTTATCATAAACTCATTCAATTAACCGATGGGGGTATGAACATCCGTCCGGATATCCAAACAAAAGTAGATATTATTAAGAACGCACAGAGCTTCGCATTGTCTCTGGGTATCGAGCAGCCAAAGATTGCCTTGCTTTCTGCAATTGAGGTAGTAAATCCTGATATGCCTGAAACGGTCGACGCAGCCATCATCAAACAGATGGCAGAAAGAGGACAATTAGGAGAAATTCTTATCGACGGACCACTTGCCCTTGATCTTGCTGTGTCAAAGGAAGCATGCGCAATTAAGGGCATACAGAATGATATTGCCGGAGATGCTGACATTCTCATCGTTCCTGACATTGCAGCAGGAAACATTGCCGCAAAGGCACTCATTTATCTCGGCAATGCCCTGGCGGCTGGAATAATTCTCGGTGCGCAATCACCCATTGTAATGCTCTCCCGGGCTGACGATACCGAAACAAAACTTAATTCCATTGCACTCGGTGTTCTCAGTTGTTAAGCACCGAATTCCTTGCTACTCAAAAAAAAGTGAAGAATAACCACAGGAGAATTTTTGTTGCACTACTCATTATCTTTTTTGTGCTCCTGCTCTTCACCTCTCTCCTCTGTAAAGAGACTGGATTAAAAGAAAGCATTCTCCGTTCACTCTCAAACAGGGGAATTCATCCTGTAATCGCTATACTCATTGTATCCATGCTTCCTATTTTTGAGCTGAGAGGGGGGATACCCGTTGGCATCAATCTGTTTAATATGCCCTGGTACTCCGTCGTCCCCATTGCTATCGTGGGCAATATGATACCCGTCTTCCCCATCCTGCTTCTTCTAAGACCATTATCAAAATTCTTGAGCAGGATAAAGCTCTTCCGCATCTTCTTCGAATGGCTGTTTGAGAGAACGAGAAGCAAAAGCACCATTATTGAGCGTTACAAATCCATCGGTCTTATGCTTTTCGTTGCCATTCCACTGCCTGTTACCGGTGCATGGACTGGTTCAGTAGCCGCATTCCTTTTTAATATAAAATTTCAAAACGCAATAGTATCAATTCTCTTCGGGGTCTTCATCGCCGCCATCATTGTAACAACCCTCTCCCTCCTTGGTGTCTGGGGAGCAATTATCGCAGGAATCGTACTGATGACCCTTGGAATTCTTTCCCTCAGAAGATCCATCAAGTAACCAACCTGCGTTCTGCTGTTGATAGGAAGATTTATCTAATAAGTGCGATTTTCCCCGTTTTTTTACTTCCGTTTGGATGGACAATTACAAACACATAGATTCCTGAATCTACCGGTTTATTGTTTTCATCGGTACCATCCCAGAAAGCCTGATGTGTTACCACATCAATTTCATCAATCAGCTTTATCCTTTTCATTGACACCGAGTACAGGAAAACCTGAGCATCATCCGGTAACCTGTTGAACGTAACGCGATGCTGCTGTCGCGTTATGAAAGGATTTGGAAAAACATCAACCTGCTCTAATTCGGGATCCGGAGGTGGCGGAACAAAACCTGTTTCATAACGGCTGATACCATCCTTTGTTGCAATCCACAAATATCCTTGTTGCGCATCAAAGGCAAGTCCATCAAGGTCATCAATGATGAGATTGGATGCAAGTCCATCGGAAACGGTCAATGAATCCCATTCGCCATTGCTTTTCAAAACGGAAACCCCACAGTTCTCAATAAGAAACCACTTGTTATTCTTCCAATCGATTACAATATCATGGACAATATCTCCGAGTAAACCTGAGTTATCACTTGTATAGTGGCGGACAACCAAAAAATCTCTGACCACAACCACTCCTGAAGCTGTTGTTGCTATCCACAGATCGCCATCTTCATCAACCATAAGGTCATGCACCTGCTGGGATGGCAAACCACCCAATTTTATCCATGAATTATCAACTCTGAGCACACTGACACCACGCTGTATCGAGCCGAAATACATATTCTGAGCATCATCATCTGCGAATCCTACAATATAATTGAGATAGTTCTCATCGGAATAAATCTGCCAGGTTGTATCATCCGGTAGCAATTTGCACACAGAACTGGAAAAGTTTGAAAACCATTTATTGTCCTGTGAATCTACACATTGCGAACCCACAACACCTGCTATGGGAAGGGCAAGAGAATCCCATATCCTGTCCTCAGAGAGTTTCAGAATATCTATATCAATACCTATGCCCCAGATGCCAAACCATTTATTATTCTTCTGATCAATAGCAACCCATCTGATCGCTGATTCTATTCCCAGTTCATTCGTATCATTGAGTATTTCCCATGAATTATTCCGAAAGTGACTGATTGTTTTACCTCTTCCTTCCTGAACAAATCCGCCATAATGCACACCCCATATCCCTCCATCCCTGTCGATAGTAATATCGGAAAAATTACTACTCGATGGTCCTGGAATCCTCATCCTCAGCCACAGAGTGTCATCAAGCGATGCAATTCCATCGCCATCAATGCCGATCCAGGTTTTCCCTGTATTGTCAGTGGCTATACCTCTCGTTCTCCTATGCGTTCCTAACCCTTCACTGAGCCGTTCCCATCGTGACAATGAATCGACCCAGAAGTAGGGTGAGCTTTCTGTTGCGGTCCAGAGGATATTTGCTGTGAGAAATCTATTAATCTCACAATTCCCGAGCCCCGTGTTCCGGAGGGTCCAGCTGCTCATGTTTCCGGAAACAATCCCATCCTTTGTTCCAATCCACAATTCACCCGACCAGTAAGCAATTGCTGTAACGGTATCGTTCGGCAGTCCATCTGCTTCTGTATTCCACAACCACTGTGTTGTATCTGAAAAATCGTCTTGAGGAACCATACACACCCCACCATCAGTGCCACAATAGATGGTATCACCAACAGAAAAGATTGTGTTGATACCATAATTTCTGAACGCAAAAGGCTCCCATGATGTGTTAAAAGGACTGTATGGATTGCCCTCTGTATCCCAGACATAGAAGAGCTGACTGGTACCGAAAAAGAGAGTGTCTCCTCTTACCAGACCTGATTTGAGTTCACCCTGAATATTATAAATAATCGACGGGATATTCCGCACCGTATCAGTATCAGCCGAGAGTACCATCATACCTGAAGGCGAAAAGAGAAACAGGTTTTCGCTATCGCAAGCAATACCATTTATGTGATTTTCAAGTATCCCATCAGCTTTGTTCAGTATAACAAATGAGCTATCAGCAGGCGTATAGAGTATGAACCCTTTCGTACTTCCGATGGCAAGTTTGTTTCCCGTGCGCGCAATATCAGTTATATAATTGGTGTTGTACCAGTTTGTAAAGGGTGAGATGTGCGGAAGAGCTATGAGATTTCTGTGCAAAAGGAAAAAGAGTATGAAAAGAAGTAATCTGTATCTCACTTAATATGCCCCTCGTGCACTCAGGACAGCGGGGATAGTTTTGATGAGAATACCAAAATCAAGCGTCAGAGACCATGTATCGATATATTTAAGATCAAGTTTCATCCACTCATCAAAATCCAGTTCAGCCCTTCCTTTTACCTGCCACAAACAGGTTAATCCTGGTTTCATTGATAGCCTTCTTCTCTGCCAATCTTCATACTTCTCCACTTCCTCTGGGACAGGTGGTCGCGGTCCAACAAAGCTCATATCCCCTTTAAGAATATTAACCAGTTGAGGAAGCTCATCAATACTTGTTTTACGCAAGAATCTACCAATTCTGGTAATTCTTGGATCGTCCGAAATCTTGAAAACAATCTTCTTAACGTTAAGGTGTTCAAGTTCCTTCTTCCTGTCTTCAGCATCCATTACCATTGTCCTGAATTTAAAAAATAGAAACTTCCGTCCATTAATTCCGGAACGAACCTGTTTGAAGAAAACGGGACCTTTTGACGTCATCTTAATGAGTAGTGCAACCAACAGAAAAAGAGCTGCTGAAACAATCAGCAGAGTGAAAGCAAAAAGCCGATCAAAAATACCCTTGAGCAACAATTCCCATTTCTTCACCGTTGTGGTCCTGAAATTAATGAGCGGTATATCACCATATACATCCAGAGTAATATTGGTATCCTGCGAAGGAAAGTAAATTGAAACAGGGCATGACGCCAGGACCCCCAATTTCTTACAGGTTTTAATCCCATCCATAGTCAGCTTATTGTTCTCGGATGGGAGCGCGAAAATCACCCAATCAATAGGTAATGACCGTAGCAGCTTTGAAAGATCTTCAAAAGACCCTATTATGTTCTCTTTATTGATCACGTTGTCATCACCAAGCCCTCGTAGGAACCCCTCAATCTTAACTCCCCAATGCGAATGTTCCTTAAAGAAGTCGCTGACTTTTTGAGCGTTTTCCCCCGTTCCCACAACAAGAAGATTGTGGAAAAAAGGCGGATTCCTGAATATCCTTTTCTGCACCAGAGAAGTAATCCAGCGTATCAGAAGTAAGAACCCTACGTTAACACATCCGAATATAATGAAGAAAAACCTGCTCTTGGCAAACATCTTGGCGAAAAACAAAACTGCAAGGATAACTAACAAACCTTCAATAACAGCCTTTATCGTGGGAATTACAATATGTAACACATTCTTTCGTTCCAGAGAGAAATAGGCTTTCTCATACAGAAGTAGCAAAATCCAGAGGGGAATAACCGTCCATAGAAACCAGAGGTAACCTCTCAATTGCCATGTCTGTCGCAATGCTTCTTCACTAAAAAACAGGTCCCGCACATAGAATGCAACAAAAAAGGATGCAACAATCGCAAGAATATCAATAATAATATAAAAGAAAAGAGAAACCTCGACTTTTTCTTTTAGCATAATCAGGAACGTAAAAAACCATGCGCCGTCTTGAGCATTCCAAGAAGCAATAACCTGAGTGATAAACCTGCTGATAAGAGCATGACTGTCAGGAAACCCGGGTTGTAATGCTTTCTGAAAAATTTAAACATACCAAGATTGTGGTTGAGCAATGTCGTTTTCCAGTAACGAGTTCTCGTCACCCCAAGATGGTGGAATATTACAGCGTCAGCAATAAAGTAAACCTTCCATCCCTTCTTCTTCATCCGGTAGCACAGATCAGTATCCTCAACAAAGATGAAATAATCCTCATCAAAGATGCCAACCTCTTCAAGGGCTTTTCTGCGGAGTATCATTGAAGCACCAAAAACCCAATCAACTTCAAGATTTTTCGTGTAATCCTCCTCCATCATCAGGTATCTCTCTGAAATCTTATTCTGAGGAAGAAACTTCAGAATTACCGATTGTCTGCCGAAAAAAACAAAAAAGATCGTCGGAAATCTCCTGCACGAATACTGGATACTCCCATTGAGGTTAAGCATTTTCGCTCCCCCGACACCTGCATCAGGATGTGTATCCATAAAATTAATCATCTCATTAAGAGCCCCCTGTGTCACTATTGTATCTGGATTCAACACAAGTATGTACCTTCCCCGCGATCGAACAATTGCCTGGTTGTTCGCATATGAATATCCAAAATTTGTGCGGTTCTTAATGAGTGTAACTTCAGGGTAATGTTTTGCTATGAATGCTACAGAATCGTCTTTCGAGTTATTGTCAACAATGAAAATTTCGTATTTCTTTTCAGGGGGATTTTTTCGAATGAAATCAAGGCATCGTGTTACAAATTGCACGGTATTGAAATTAACAATTACAATTGAGAGATCGATAATGCTTTTTGGTTTTGTGAGTCTACGCACTATCATTTTTTCTTTATCCCAAATAGTATGAACAGGCGTAAACGCAGAACAAGCCAGAATGCCTCCCAGATGATTCGCTTGGACATTTTGGACTCACCGGATCTTCTATCTACAAATATTACAGGAATTTCTTTTATCGTATAGCCCTTCCTGTGCACCCAGTAGTTGACCTCTATCTGGAAACCGTAACCATCCGACCGTATGCTATCGAGGTTAAGTGAATTGATCACTTCTTTCCTGAAGCATTTGAAACCAGCAGTAAGATCCATAACAGGCACTCCCGTTACAATTCTCGCAAAAACATTGGCGAAATAACTCAAAAAAAGCCGAGATATAGGCCAGTTGACA
The DNA here is from genome assembly GCA_965369615.1 of uncultured bacterium. GTDB lineage: Bacteria > Hydrothermota > E44-bin80 > E44-bin80 > E44-bin80 > SOKD01. The sequence goes on from CBDUQV010000014.1 coordinate 13,345, forward strand.
ACACTGATTCCATTTTTGTATCGCGACCCAATGACCAGATCAGCTTCCTCTATCGCTTTCAGCAATCGGGGAACATCCGAGGGATCATGGGAAAAGTCTGCATCCATCTCAAAGATCAGATCATAACCCCTTTCAAGAGCGAATTTAAATCCTCTCACGTAAGCACTTCCCAGCCCGAGTTTACCTTTCCTCTCAACAAGATGAACCCTTTCTGTCTTTTTCTGAATTGATTTTACAGCACCCGCCGTTCCATCAGGTGAGTTATCATCAACTACGAGAACGTGAGATGATGGACATATATTCAGAACAGCAGTGATTATTTTTTCAATATTTTCTTTTTCATTGTATGTCGGAATTATAATGAGTATCCCTTTATCCATCTGTTACTTCCCTGCATTTTTTCATAAACCATGCAATCGTTTTACTCAGCCCTGTCTTCAAATCAACCTTTGGCCGCCACGAGAGCAATTCTTTTGCCTTTGAAATATCCGGCTTTCTGCATTGCGGATCATCCAGGGGAAGTTCTTTATATTCAATCTGTATTTCATTGCCAATAATATTTCCGATGATATTTGCAAGCTCATTAATGCCAATCTCAAGAGGGTTGCCAATATTAACAGGATAATGGTAGTCTGTATTCATCAGTTTATAAACACCTTCTACAAGATCTGTTATATAGCAAAAACTTCTTGTTTGTTCTCCGCTTCCAAAAATGGTTACCGGTTTTCCTTTCAGACATTGCAGAATAAAGGTTGGAATAACTCTCCCATCATCCGGTCTCATGTGAGGTCCAAATGTATTGAAAATTCTTACGATTCTCGTATCGATGCCATGGTGCGTATGGTATGCCATAGTCATTGCTTCCGCAAATCTCTTTGATTCATCATAAACTGATCTCGGACCAATTGGATTCACATAACCCCAGTAATCCTCTTTCTGTGGATGAACCTGAGGATCCCCGTAAACTTCAGAGGTAGAAGCAAGAAAGAACTTCGCCTTCTTTTTCTTCGATAAACCAAGACTATTCAATGTTCCCAGTGCCCCGGCCTTCATTGTCTGAATAGGGTAGCGCAAGTAATCTATTGGACTTGCTGGTGATGCAAAGTGCAATACAAAGTCAACATTCCCGCTCACATCAATATAATTTGAAACATCATGCTCTATAAGTTCGAAATCTGGTGTTTCAATGAACTGCTGAAGATTTTTACGCCTTCCTGTAATAAAGTTATCGATTACGACAACAGAATGACCCTTCTCGAGCAGGAAAGCAGTGAGATGAGAGCCAATGAATCCCGCCCCCCCTGTTAAAACAATTCGCATCTTTTCCATATCTTAACTCAAATAATACAAAAGAAATACCCATTTGTCAACAGTATTTTGAATCAATGGTTAAACGCAACATTGCAGAAAATGTTCCAGAGGTAGACAACGGATTCTAATGTATGGGTGTAGTATGGACAATAATCGCACAATCAACTGGAAGCATTCACGATCATCATCACAGGTGAAACCTGTTCCTGCCTGTTGTATTAGGAAAGGGTTTTAAGGATCTTCTTAATTATTGCAATGCCTGCATCTGCTTCTTCCTTTGAAAGATTTAATGGTGGTCTAAATCGAATAGTCCTCTCTCCACATTTCAGAACAAGCAGATTTTCGTCAAAACACTTCACAAGTACCTTATCCCTTGTTTCAGAATCCGGGAGACAGAAGGCGATCATAAGTCCTCTCCCCCGTACATTAGAAACAAGGTTGTCAAACTCCCCAGCGAGCTGCTTGAGATTTTTCAGCAGATGTTCGCCAACAGTAGCGGCATTACCCACAAGACCCTCTTCTTCGATTATCTCCAGATATCGTTTACACCGCAACATATCAATGAGGTTGCCACCCCATGTTGAATTTATCCGACTTGATTCAACAAAAACATTATTTTCAACCTCATCGACTCTTGCACCCGCCATTATGCCGCATACCTGCGTCTTCTTGCCAAAAGCAACAATATCGGGTTCAAAACCAAAATGCTCATAGCACCACATTTTGCCAGTTAAGCCAACACCCGTCTGAATCTCATCAAGAATGTAGAGTATATCATTCTCCCGGGCAATATCAGCAAGGGACGTGAGAAATTCCCCTCGGAAATGGTTATCTCCTCCCTCACCCTGAATTGGCTCTATAATTATTGCTGCTATATCATTGCCAGCTTCCTGTATCGTATCCTTAATTGCGGTGAGAACCTCTTGCTCCACCTTTTGCACCCTTGTAACTTCATCGTCTGTAATGGGGAAGTTCAATTTTGGATTCCTGAATCGGGGCCAGTTAAATCTGGCAAAATACATTGTTTTTCTCTTATCAAACGTATTCGTTAGCGAGAGTGTATATCCCGTTCTTCCGTGAAAAGCCCGTTCAAAATGAATTACTTTTCCCCCGGACTCTCCGCTTATGCCTTTCATCCTGTTCTTCCTTACTTTCCAGTCAAAGGCAGTTTTCAGTCCATTCTCTACTGCAAGGGCGCCGCCACTTATGAAGAAGAGATGTTTAAAAATTGATGGTTTTGCAAGCCTCGCAAAGGTATCAACAAATTCCGCGAATTCGGTGGTGTATACATCGGAATTGGACGGCTTATTTATGCACAGTCTCTTCATTGTATTAAGGAATTGTTCCTCTTTGAGCTTTGGATGATTGTATCCAATTGGTGATGAAGCAAAGCAGGTGAAAAAATCAAGCATCTCCCTGCCCTTCTTGCTGTCGAAAAAATAACTTCCATGACATTTCTCCAGGTCCATTACCACATCAAATCCATCAGCAAGCATGTATTTTCCAATAACTGAATGAACATTTTCTGGATTGATAGTCATACATACTCCTTTCCTTTTCTCTTTGAATATTTTTTCCCTACCGGGTCACAACTATTCTAATTAAATTAAACAACTTATGAAACAACGCTTATTTCCTCCCCCTTTCATATTCACTGCAAAGAATGGTGCCTTGATTTCCAACTACCCATCCGGTGCCATTGAAGAATCCTGTAATGCTATTGAGAACAACATCTCTCTGGATGGATTCCTCAATCCATGTAATTCCATCATAACACACAATAAACCCTTTTTCCTCATACATCCCGCAAATAATGCCATTGTTGGAGTTTAAAAAGAACACATCCTTGGCAATTCCATTTTGTTTCGGCAAATCTTCCACATTCCAAAAATTGCCATTGTGATAGAAAAGCTTCGATCCGGCACCCCAAATTCTGAATGCATCAGGAGAGGAGAGCGCATTGACTTGCTCACCGGTAAAAATTGTATCACGCTCCCAGTTTGCTCCATCAAAGTGGAAGAGCGAGCTACCACAGGATGCCCACATATCAGACGGAGAAAACCCAACAATATTTGTAACAGCTACGGTATCCAGTACGCTATGTTCAGTTATACTGTCTCCATCAAAATAGTATATCCTTCCATCGGAATCTCCCATCCATCCGACTGAATCACTGAAGAGAAAAAGTGAGCACAATGTCTTCTTTGAAAAAGAAAGCAGTGTTGACCAAGCATCCTGCTCAAATACAAGTATGGTATTTTCTCCGATGCACCATCCCTTCTCAGGGCTGATGAAAAACAAATCAAGAAGATCAACATTCTGGGAAATACTTACCGTGTTCCAGGCCAAACCATCATAGACAAGTATTGTTCCATTGTTTCCACATGCCCATATGGTATTGCTATCAACTGCAAAAAGGGCATGTAAATCCTGCGCTGTTGGAGAGTCAATAAGCATCCAATCAAACATATCCTCTTTTGATACATAAACAGAAACGTTTGGTGAATTTCCACTATTTCCGGAAACATCAATGGCTTCAGCATTGAGTTCATGTTGTCCATTGCTCACAAAAGCTGTTTCCCACACATGCTCATAGGGAGATTCATACACCTCCCCGAGAAAAAGGTTGTTATCAAAAAAACGTACTTTGAGAATATCCTCTCTACTGGTAACTTCAACACGAATGGTAACCTGTGCTGTTCCCACTGTATCACCTGAGAGGGGATTCACGATTTTAACTTGAGGGAGGGCACTTGAACCGGATGGCGAAAAGAGTCGGCATCCAATGGGAAAGAAAGAAAAAAGAAGGAGGAGAGGAAAAATAATGCGACGGAAATTGAGCCGTCCAAAAATGAAGAGATTTGAATTATTTATGTATGTACGAGCAGAGGTTTCAATTTCCATAATTTCCTTTTTATTACATCTTTTCATATACTTTTTTTCATTCTCTCAGGACAGATTCACGTTTCAACTCAGCAAAATAAATACTATATCCTTTTCCAGAATTTGTCAAATAAAAAACTTGACTTTTCTCACGATTGTGCGTAATAATCTTCTCTGTGAAATTTATATGCAGCACTTTAAAAGTATAAGGAGGATTTATGTCTGGCAAGTACACTTACATATTTGGGGGCAAAAAAGCAGATGGAAATAACAGTATGAAAGATATCCTTGGAGGAAAAGGTGCCGGACTGGCTGAAATGACAAATATCGGTATTTCCGTTCCATCGGGTTTCACCATCTCGACTGAAGTATGTATCTATTACCACAAGGAAGGAAAATATCCCGAGGGGTTAGAGGATGAGGTCAAGAGGCAACTTGCAAACATAGAGAAGATAACAGGGAAAAAGTTTGGTGATAAGGAAAATCCTCTTCTCCTTTCCGTGAGGTCGGGCGCACGTGTTTCAATGCCGGGAATGATGGATACTGTTTTAAATCTTGGTTTGAACAATGCTACTGTCCAGGGACTCATAGAGAAATCGAATAATCCACGACTCGGATGGGATTCATACAGACGACTCGTACAGATGTATGGTGACGTTGTTATGGGTGTTCCTCACAGTGAATTTGAATCCCTTCTTACCACAATTAAGAAGGAAAAGAATGCACAGCAAGATGTTGATCTTGATGCAGAGGCACTCACAGAACTTGTTACCCGGTACAAGAAGCTGATTAAAGACAAAACAGGAAAGGATTTTCCTGAAGACCCATTAAGCCAATTGTGGGGTGGCATTGAGGCTGTTTTCAAATCATGGAATACGGAACGGGCACAAGAATACAGACATATAAACAGTATCTCTGAGAACTGGGGCACCGCGGTCAATGTCCAGACAATGGTTTACGGTAATAGGGGAAATGACAGTTCAACGGGTGTTGCATTCACCAGAAATCCTGCAACAGGCGAAAATCTGTTTTTTGGTGAATACCTTGTGAATGCACAGGGAGAAGATGTTGTTGCAGGAATTAGAACACCACATCCCATCAATAAAGCTCAAAAAGGTGATTCCGACCTTACCTCTCTGGAAGAAGAGATGCCTGAAATCTACAAACAGCTCGAGGATATCAGAATGAAGCTCGAAAAGCACTTTAGAGATATTCAGGACCTTGAATTCACCGTTGAAAGTGGTAAGCTATTCCTTCTTCAAACAAGAACAGGAAAGAGAACAGCCATTTCTGCCGTTAAAGTCGCTATTGATATGGTGAAAGAAGGCTTGATAACAAAAGAGGAAGCAGTTGGACGGGTCTCACCCGAACAACTCGACCAGTTGCTGCATCCCATGCTTGATCCTCGGGCACAATACACTGTTGCAGCAAAAGGACTTCCTGCTTCACCGGGAGCTGCATCCGGAAAGGTTGTTTTCTCTTCAGTAGAAGCCAAGACATGGGTCAAGGATAAGAAAGAACAGGTAATTCTTGTACGATTGGAAACATCCCCGGAAGACGTTGGCGGAATGAAAGCAGCTCAGGGTATTCTTACAGCACGCGGCGGAATGACCTCACATGCTGCAGTAGTTGCACGAGGTATGGGTAAACCCTGCATTGTCGGTTGTGAAGCGATCAATGTGGATTATGACAGAGAACAGTTTACTGTCGGCGGAAAAGTGATAAAAAAGGGCGATTTCATAACCATAGATGGTACATCCGCTTCCCTCATCCTCAGCGATGTTCCCAAAATCAAGCCGAAACTAACGGGTGACTTTGGAGAAGTAATGAAATGGGCTGATGAAATCAGACGTCTCGGTGTACGAGCAAACGCGGACAATCCAAAAGATGCACAGGTTGCCAGAGATTTCGGTGCCGAAGGGATCGGGCTTTGCAGAACAGAGCATATGTTTTTCTCTCCGGACAGGATTGAGGCAATGAGAGAAATGATACTTGCGGAAACATTGGAAGACAGAGTAAAAGCGCTCGAAAAATTGCAACCCATGCAAGAAGAGGATTTCATTGGAATCTTCAGGGTTATGGATGGTTATCCTGTAATTATCAGAACACTGGACCCACCGCTTCACGAATTTCTGCCCAAAGAAAAGAAAGGTCAGGAAGAGCTTGCCAAGAAACTCGGGGTAAAATTAGAGGTTATTGCACGAAGGGTAGAAGAGATGTCAGAGGTGAACCCCATGCTTGGTTACCGGGGATGCCGCCTTGGTCTTTCGTATCCTGAGATCACCGAAATGCAGGCACGGGCAATCTTCGGTGCTGCTTGCAAAGTAGCAAAGGAAGGCATCAAAGTGATCCCTGAGGTAATGATACCACTGGTTGCGATAAAGGATGAATTGAAATTACAGAGGGAAGTCGTTGAAAAGATTGCTGACGAGGTGATGAAGGAACAAGGTATCAAAATCTCATACATGGTTGGTACCATGATAGAGCTCCCTCGCGCAGCCATTACAGCAGATGAAATAGCAGAATACGCTGATTTCTTCTCATACGGCACCAACGATCTGACCCAGACCACGTTTGGCTTCTCCCGTGACGATGTGGCAAAATTTATTAATATCTATATTGATAAAAACATCCTGCCCTCTGATCCATTCCAGGTTATGGACCAGTCAGGTGTTGGCGCATTGGTAAAAATGGGACTTGAAAAGGGGAAACAGACTAAACCTGAACTTGAAGTCGGAATATGCGGTGAACATGGTGGTGAACCGTCTTCAGTTGAATTCTGCCACAGAATTGGACTCGACTACGTTAGTTGCTCTCCGTACAGGATTCCCATCGCACGATTGGCTGCTGCCCATGCGGTCTTGAGAGAAAAAGGAAAGCTGTAGAATAGTTTACTGATTCACATGAGCCCTTTCATTGAAAACATCGTCCTGAGTATTGTTTTTCCTGTCCTGCTCGTTTTCCTCCTTCTCTTCACAAAGAAACTGCTGAACCGTTTCATTCCCTTTGCGCGAACACGGTTACTGTACCACATCTTTTCACTTTCAGCCGGTTTCTTCTCCTTTCTCTTATTAACAAGGCTAACAGTCCATCCCTACATCAAACAAACAGGTTATGCAATCTTTTCCTTCCTTCTTATTGCGCTTATCACCAGGTGTCTTATTGTCTGGTATAAAGAATCCTACATTCCGGCTCATCAGGAGATTCAAATCCCCTTTCTTCTCATTGATATTATACGATGGCTTATTCTCCTCACCGTTCTCTTTATTATTTTGCGTGCTTTTTTTAACATAAGTCTTACCGGAATTTTTGCAACTTCTGCAGTTGCGACTGCGGTTATCGGTTTTGCATTGCAGGATATTTTAAAGAACTTCTTCGCGGGAATCACACTCAACATGGAAATCCCCTTTAAGAGAGGAGACTGGATTGAAATAGGTGGCAGCATAGGAGAAGTAGTGGGTCTGTCCTGGAGAGCAACAAAA
>CBDUQV010000015.1:0-20567 GCA_965369615.1 uncultured bacterium
TAAAATCATCACCATCAATCGGTTCTGACGGCACTATTTATTTTGGTACTGATGGAGGTTACCTGTATGCGCTCAACCCAGACGGTTCCATGGAATGGCGGAAAAATCTTTCTGGATCGGTAGAATCTTCGCCCGTTATCAGTCCTGATGGCATGTTGTATGTTGGATCGGGAAATTACTACCTGTATGCTTTGGTTGCTTATGGTTCATTGGCGAACACTCCATGGCCTATGTTTCTTCACGATGAACAGCATACAGGCAGGGGAGAGTAGCATTCAGCTTCCTTTCACTCATTCGAGGAAGCAATGATTTCCCTTGACAAAACGGACGAGTTGTGTATACTTGCTTTGTGAGCAAGCTTTTACATTTCCCCATTGGATTATCGAATTCACTATTTTGATATGTGCAAAAACTGAGAACTGAAAGGAGAGGACATCATTATGGAAATTATACAGTTGAATCTCTATGCTGCCTGGATAGGAATACTACTGGGGATTATTGCCGGTGCTGTACAGGGTATGTTTTTCCATGATGAAAAGTGGCTTGGAGGCTACGGGACATGGAGAAGGAGAATGATAAGGTTGGGGCATATCTCGCTTTTTGGGATTGGATTTATTAACGCTCTCTTTGCCTTCACCGTTGTTTGTTTTGATATTACGGGACCATTGCTTCTCTCATCTTTGCTTCTTGTTATTGGAGCGATAACTATGCCTCTGGTTTGTTATTTGTCCGCATTCAAGAAGTTTTTTCGCCATCTCTTTTTTATTCCCGTTTTGAGTATTCTTGTTGGAACAGGTATATTCGTGATTGGAGGGGTGACAAGATGAACATTGGACTTATTGCCATGAGCGGAATTCGGGTGGTTGATCAGGAGCTCTTGAGGCTTGGTTTAACGTTGCCCGGATTTGTCGAACGCAGCAAGGTAATTGCTTCTCTTCCGAGCCTGGGGTTATTGACGCTTGCAGGAATGACTCCCGAGAAACATAGGGTTTCATATATAGAGATACCTGATGCAAAGGATGTGGATACGCTTCCTGACGGATTTGATCTTGTTGGCATTTCGAGTTACTGCGCCCAGATCAATGAGGCATATGAGATTGCCAAGCGGTATAAAGATGCAGGTGTCCCCGTTGTTATGGGTGGACCTCATGTGAGCAATCTCCCGGACGAAGCTGTTGAATTTTGTAATGCTGCTGTCATTGGAGAGGGTGAATTGACCTGGCTTGATGTTTTGAGTGATTGTGAGAAGGGAGTTCTTCAACCGTCCTATGGATCATTGGATGATTCGTTTGATTTGAAAGAAGCACCCATGCCTGCATTTGAACTTCTCGAAATTGCAAAGTACAACCGGCTGACTGTCCAGACAAGCCGTGGATGTCCACACCGTTGTGAATTCTGCGCAAGTTCACCGCTCTTGACAAAACGTTATAGTCAGAAACCGGTGGAAAAGGTATTGAAAGAGATAGATAAGATAATGGAACTCTGGGATGGTCATTTTATTGAATTCGTTGATGATAATGCCATTATTGACAGGAACTACTGGAGAGAGCTCCTGACTGGATTAAAGAACAAAAGAATCAAGTGGTTTGTAGAAACTGACATTTCGGTGAGTGAAGATGAATCCCTATTGCGCCTTATGTATGACAGTGGATGCGCGCAGGTTCTTATTGGATTAGAAAGCCCTGTGAAGGCAGGACTGAAGGGTGTTGAGTTAAAAAGCGATTGGAAATTACGACGTTTACCCCAGTACAAAAATGCAATTAATGTCATTCAATCAAACGGCATCAGAGTAACCGGATGTTTTGTTATGGGCTTGGACGGACAGGACAGTTCGATCTTTGACGAGGTTATCGAATTTGTTAAAGCGACTGAGATGTTTGATGTGCAGATAACCATTATGACACCTTTCCCGGGTACACCGCTTTATACCCGTCTCAGAAGGGAGAAGAGGTTGCTCGCTGAGGAAGATTGGAGAACGTGTACGCTTTTCGATGTGAACTTCAAACCAAAAAATATGTCTGTCGAGGAATTAAGGGAAGGATTCAGGAAGATGGGAGTAGAATTGTACTCAGATGAGTTCACAAAATGGAGAAAGAGCAGATTTAATGAATATCTACGAAAAGCAGTAAAAAAGAAGAGGAGATCGAATAAAAGCAAATAAGTTTGCGGTCATACGTAAGGCTTGGAAAACCGACAAAGGAGAATACATAACGGAATTGGAAAAGGATTCAGGAGCACAATTGAAAGCATTTGAAAAAGTAAATCAATTTACCCTTTAAATAAAGGAGGTTCAGGATGCGTAAGGTTTTCTTCATTGTTGTTGTGCTTAGTATTTTTGTTCTGGTCGGCTGCGGAGAGCAAACACGACCAAAAGAGGTGAAACCAGTAAAACCACCAACGAGTGCGAATGAAAATGTCTTAAAACTTGATAAGACACAGTTCCTGGCTGGTGAGGATATAAAAGTTCACTTTGCTGCATCTGCTGATTTTGTTGATGATGCATGGGTAGGTATTGTTCCTTCAGGTATTCCTCATGGAAGTGAAGCAAAGAATGATGAGAATGATATTACCTATCAATACCTGAAAAAAAGGATAAAAGGCACACTCAATTTCAAGGCTCCCGGAAAATCAGGTTCTTACGATTTCCGGATGCATGACACCGACAACAATGGTAAGGAAGTTGCTACAGTGACTTTTGAGGTAATGGGAAAAGTAGATAAGCCTTCATTGAAACTGAGCAAAACCGTGTTTTCTCCGAAAGAGAAGATAGAGGTGATTTTCACAGCTCCTTCAAAGTACGCATCGAACGCCTGGATTGGTATTATTCCTTCAAGTATCCCTCATGGAAGTGAAGCAAAGAATGATGAGCATGATGTTGCGTATCAGTATATAGAACACAGGGTTGCGGGGACAATGGTTTTTACTGCGCCAGACAAACAGGGTTCTTATGATTTTCGCATGCACGATACGGATAGTGAGGGAAAGGAAGTTACACATGTGTCTTTTACCGTTAAGTAAGAGCTCACGTTAATGACCAATGATGAAATCAGAATCTTCATCCTCCAAAGTCATGTCTCCCGAAGCTTCAGCCTGTGATGATCGAGTGCAGAAGGAAGGAAAAGATTCCTCAATCCGAAGTAACAATAAACACCCTGCATAAAGCACACGTTACAAGGGGCATGTTAGAAGTTGATACGATAGAAGGATAAGGGAAAGATTGATGAAACAGAAACTTTCTTTTCTCATTTTGCTGTTTCTTATTCATGTATCATTGGGGTGTTCCAGAACAGGTTTTGCTCAGGAACATCATGAAGAATTAACAGCAGCAGGATTTACCGATGAAGACTTCGAACAGCACCTGATAGAGCTGAATGAGAAGGTGCCTGAAGAGGGATTCACCATAATTATCCAGAAACCCTTTGTTGTTATTGGCGATGAAGCTCCTTCGAAGGTGATGTATAGAGCAGAGCATACAATTAAATGGGCGGTTGAAAAGATCAAACAGGACTACTTCAAGAAGGATCCTGAGGATATTATTGATATCTGGTTGTTTAAGGATAAAGCGAGCTATGAAAAGTACATAAAGGAAATCTTTGGTGATGAGCCATCAACTCCTTTTGGCTATTACTCTGATTATGATAAGGCTCTTATTATGAATATTAGTACCGGAGGCGGAACACTTGTTCACGAGATTGTTCATCCCTTTATGCATGCCAATTTTCCTGATTGTCCATCATGGTTTGATGAGGGTCTTGCATCCTTGTTTGAGCAATGTGGTGAGAAGGATGGTCATATTTATGGATACACCAATTGGCGTCTTGAAGGATTGCAAGAAGCGATAAAAAAAGGAATAGTTCCTTCCTTTGAAAAATTGACATCGATGTCTTTTCGTGATTTTTACAACCTCGATAAGGGAACAAATTATGGACAGGCTCGGTATCTCTGTTATTATCTTCAAGTGAACGATTTACTGGTTACGTTCTACCATAATTTCTACACCAACAGAAAGGAAGACCCGACGGGTTACCAGACGTTGAAGAAAATACTCGGGGAAGAGGATATGGAGAAGTTCAAGGAGAACTGGGAAGTTTTTGTTCTTAATCTTCATTTTCCTTAGCTTACTGGCAGAGAGGGCGGAACCAGAAGAAAGATGGCTATGGCGAGGATGCGCCGAAAGATGTGGTGGATTTCTCTAATAATTTTTGGCAGCCTTGTAATTATTTACTGTATTGTTGTTGCAATCTTTGCAAATTTTCAAGCACGTTTGATATACTATCCTCACTATCCAACCCGGGAAATCGAAAAGACCCCTGAGGAAATTGGCATTATCTACGAGGATGTAACTATTATAGCTTCAGATGGGGTAAAACTCTCTGCCTGGTTTATCCCTGTAAAGGATTCCCGTGGAGTATTCATTTTTTGTCACGGGAATGCAGGAAATATATCACATCGGCTTGAATCCATCAGAATTTTTACCGAATTAGGATTCAGTGTGTTCATTTTTGATTACCGTGGATATGGTCAGAGTGAGGGAGTTGTTTCTGAGAAAGGGACGTATCTTGATGCAGAAGCAGCATGGAACTATTGTGTGAATGAAAGGAATATCTCACCTTCCGAGATTGTCGTTTTTGGGAGATCTCTTGGTGCTTCCATTGCAGCCTGGTTAGCGCAAGACCGGAAGCCAAAAGCACTCATAATAGAATCTGCATTTACCTCTATCCCTGATATTGCTGCTGAACTGTACCCATTTCTTCCGGTAAGATTAGTGATTCACTACAGATACAATACGATTGGCTACCTGAAAAACACGCATTGTCCTGTCCTTATCATTCACAGTATTGATGATGAAATGGTGTCCATAGAACATGCACGAAGGCTGTATGAGGGTATCAAGGGGTACAGGGAACTCCTGGAAATACGTGGAACCCATAATGAAGGTGTACTTGAATCAGAAAAATATTATGTAAACGGCATAAATAATTTTTTTTCTCAATTCACTTCGGTGAAATAGATCAGTAAAAGCAGTTTCGTAATGGAATACAGAAAGAAAAACAATATTGTCCACTATCACGCTCAGAAAAACTAAGAGCTCAATTGCATGCCTGTGAACCGTACTCTTTTTGCCCGCTTTGATGTTTCTCTAATTGCTGAATTCTCTTTTTCAATTCATCATTTTGTGACTTTAGCTCTTTGATTGCATTTACCATCGCCCAGATAATCGGATCGTTGTTTATCATTAAGTAGCCATTATCGTTTTCTTCAACTGCTTCAGGAATGATTCTCTCGATATCCTGAGCCACAGCTCCTATAAAGTTCTGTTCCGTTTCAGTTTTTACCGGAACAGAGCGAATATAATGACTCAATGCACTTTAAGAAAGCTATAAGTGAGTTAAGGATAGAAACATTTGCAGTATTAAAATCTTGACTTTTGCAGATGTTTTTGATATGGGTTTGTTTAGTGGTGCAATGGGTGATACAGTGTAGCATTGTCAGGAGGAAAAATGAAATTGAGCGGTTTTTTAGCGTTATGTTTGCTCGTTACCATGCTCATATCATGCAGCCATGAAGAGATTCCGCTTACCGAAGAAACCATAAAAAGCGAAATTTTGGCATGGTGGGGAGCTAAGATTTTTGAGGATGTGGTTATTGAAGATACCGTTTTAGTAAAGAAGACATACGAGGTATCTGCGAGAATGGTTGTCTGTTTTGATACCCTGGATCAAATGAAGTACGTTTTCAAGCAGTTCAGAAAAGGTTGGAGAGTTTGGAAGGGACCGTTTGATGAAAAAACAAAAAGAGCAATGATCAAGGATATGTTGAATATTCCATTACATACGGCGAAGAATAATATCATTATGTCCAATATGAGAGAAGTGCAGAGAGCAATCATGCAGTTTGCCCTGGAAAATGATGGAAGATACCCGGCACATTTCAATGTCAAATCGCAAGGCATATCATACAGTGTAAGAGAGATACTCAGAACCCATTTAAGAAACCCATACATTCAAGGTGCTCCAGCTGTTATGATGGCTCGAGGTGACACTTCCGAGTGGTTCAGTGCATATGAGGGAAAGGTGATCTATTTTCCCATAGAGATCGATTTTGATGAGTTATACTCAAACGGATATATTATTAAAGGATCGAGTGATAACAGTTTTCTAAAACATGTGGTAAAATCAGATAATCTTTATGAGGGGGAATGAATGAGAAGCAAAATGTTTTTTATGTGTGCGCTCTTGTTCCTGTTTTTTGCAACATGCGCGAAAGAGTTTACCGAGGATACAATGAAAAGGGATATTAAAGCCTGGTGGGGAGCAAAGGAGATAGGTGATATAATAATAGATGATTATTTGGAAGAAGATATGCTTGTGACAGTTCTTTCCCGATTGGTAGTTGCCCGTGATACAACCGTTCGAATGTCGTATGAGTATAAGAAATTTAAGAAAGGTTGGAAGCTCACAAAAGGTCCTTTCGATGAAAGAATAAAGGAATTCTGTATTCAGGAGATGAGGGAGTCTCCATTTAAGAATGCAAGGGAGGCTGTAATAAAAGCAAGCATGAGAAATGTACAATCAGTTTTAGAGATTATCTACGTAGAGAAAGGTGGTTACCCTTCAAGCATAGTCACCGGTGATTCGATAATTGGTGAAGATATTCTTCGGTACTTCCAGCGAGCGAAAAATCCATATCTCTCTGATGAGCCCGCTTTTATTGATGCTCTTGGCGATACCGGTGAATGGTTCCCTGAATACATCGGAAAGGTTATCTACTTCGCCTGGGTTGAAGAAGATGGAACCGTTTCTCACTTTTTAGTTCGTGGGTCTACATCTATGGAATTTATTGACCTGGTAATGGGAATGTGGGGAGAGAAGTATTAGTGAAGGGGAGCGAAGAGAAGAAACGGTTTTTGATGTGCTGTTTAGCGGATGGGGTACTGGAGGAAGGTAAAAAATTTGTCATAGCGTCCTAAGTATCCACGGGAAGTATCTCTGGAATCGATATCAATGCCAATATTTGCTCCAATGCGTGCTGAATTCTTGAATTTATGCACTGCGGTTAGAATAATCCTGTTATCCCTTCTTTTTCGTTCTTCGCTTATGTAATGAGTATTTCCGTTACAGTAACTAACGATAATTTTTGAGCTGGTCCAGAAATTGGTCTTGATGCCAAGGAGAAAGGACCTTCTTGCTATGCTTTCACCAGTGCTGGTCAGGTTTTGTTCGAGATCGTAAGAGAAGCGCGCAGTGAGATGCAGGGGAGAGGCACTTCTTTCGTCAAGAAAAATATATGGTTTGAATTGGGTTCGTTTCTCCACGGTTTCAATAAGTCCCTCTGGAGAGAGATTCTTATTATCAATGAAGAGGAAATGCATTCCCCAACCCCACACACCTGAATCAGCAAAGAGAATTTTATATTTTATATCAATGTCTGATGAATTGCCTTTTATTCTGTACAGGATCTCACCGTCCTTGTTTTGGTACGTAGCGCGATATGGCAGCAGCACGGCAAACGAAAGTATGAGCCTGTGGTTCTCCTTCTTTATGGCGGATACATCGAATGCGAGTTTGATGGGTTTCTGTTGATAGATTCTCATCGAATCTGCATTTCTGTCTTTATAGCTGTAGTTATTGGGCGCATTTTCAAAAGTGAGAGAAAGCCGTATGAAATCAAGTGGTGTTTCTTCGTAGGAATACCGTATTCCAATGTCACTCTGTTTCTTATCGTAATATGGATAGCCAAAAGCGGAAAGATGGTGTCTTTTATGAAAACGCCACTTCAGTTCTATCTCCCTCTCATAGAACTGGCTGTCTGCGTTTGCGTCCGTAAAATAATTGAAGGATATAAAAAAACGCTCATGCAGGGGGAATCTTCCCTTCCAGTGTTGGAGTATATGCAGGGTATGAAGATCATAAGAGCTTCCGAGGATGCGGAAGCCGGTGGTCGTCTCCTCCCATTCATCTTCCCACCAGGGAAGGAATTGTGCCTGCATGCTGCTGATAGTGTATTCAGGGTCAAGTTCCTCAAATAGTTTTCCTTCAGCGAAAGGAAAACAGGTGAGAAGCATAATTGCAACCGACAACATAATACCGTGATTGACTTTGCAAGAAAGTTGTTTGAACATGGTCTTTCTTTTAATCTTTTCCTCTCTTTTTTCTCTCTGGATATTTCACCATCCTGCATGCCAGTCGCACTGCTTCGATGAAGCTATCAGGAGACGCGATGCCCTTTCCTGCAATATCAAAACCGGTACCGTGATCCGGCGATGTTCTTACAAAAGGCAAGCCAAGTGTCACATTCACATTGCACCCCCAGCTGAGCAGCTTAACGGGGATCATTGCTTGATCGTGGAACATAAAGAGGAGAGCATCAAAGGAATTGCTTTTCAGGAAAATGGTATCGGCAGGGAATGGTCCTTCTGCCCGTATTCCCAACTTCTGTGCGCTTTCTATTGCAGGTCTTATTATGGTTATCTCTTCTTTCCCCAAGAATCCATCTTCTCCTCCATGAGGATTAAGAGCCGAGACTCCAATCACAGGTTTCATAATTCGGAAAAACTGCTGTAATTCCCTGCAGAGGATTTGAAGTTTTGAAACGATGCAGGTACGGGTAATTTTTTGAGGAACAGCCCGTATACTAAGATGTGTGGTGACAATTCCTGCTTTTAATTTCTTTGATACAAAGAACATGAGAATTTCCTTTACGCCGGTCATCCTTTTGAGCATTTCTGTGTGACCGGTGAATTTTCTTCCTGTCAGATTAATAGCGGATTTGCATATCGGTGCAGTTACCAGTGCATCAATTTCTCCTTCAATTGCGAAGTGAATTGCCTTCTCTACAATTCTGTAAGCGATATCTCCCGTTAATGCCGATGGTTTTCCGACCTGGAAGGGTATTGGCTCAACGACATTAAGAACAGCGATCTTTTTTGACATGCTTTGTGTACTTTTCGTAACCGGAAGTATAATTGCTGAATGCAAGAGATGTGCGTATTGATCGAGCAGTCCTGCAGGAGCAAAAATGATAAACTGGCAACCGGGGATCCTTCTGAGCGTGTGTACTGATTTCAGTATTATTTCAGCACCTATGCCTGACGGATCACCGACCGTAATGCCAATCTTCTTCATCAGATAATATCCACGGGTTCGTCCACAATAATCGTGTAGTAAAGCGCTGCTTCGGATTTTGGCACATTTTTTTCAGGTATTTTCTCTACCGTAACGATAAGTCTTCTTTTCCCAAAATCAATACTGATTGTATCCTGTGGTTTGATATTTCTTGCGGGTTTTGTTGGCGAACCATTTACCAGTATATATTTCTTCCGTATGAATTCCTTTGATCGGGATCGTGTTTTGATAATTCTGGTCTTCCTGAGAAAAAGGTCAAGTCGCATTGGCGAAATATTTAAGAGATTTGATGGCGGATGCGCATTCTTTATTCAGTGGTTGCAAGATTTTATAAGGAAATGTATTCGGCATGAAAGAAGAGATTATTAGCCTGTGATGGCTCGAACAAAAAATTATTGGTTTTGCTTGTTCTTGAGGAAATTTTTAACATAGAAATCGGGAAGAATACGTTCCAGTAGTTCCTCTGTCTTTTCTCTTGTTCGCTTCTGTATAATGAATTCCTTGACAATATTTTTTATTTCCTCAAGTTCGGGAATTTCAGGTTCCGGTTTGCTGTTTATCCTGAAAATGTGAAACCCGAACTCTGTCTTGACCGGTTCACTGATCTCTCCAACATCAAGGTCTATTACAGCATCTCTGAAAAGCGGCTGCAATTGATCTATGTATACTTCTCCAAGATCGCCATCAATAGTATTTGTTTCAACATCGTCTGAGTATTTCTTCACCAGTTTTGAGAAATCCTCTCCGTTATCAGCGCGTTTTTTAATCTCGGATGCACGTTTTTGTGCCCTCAGGGTATCCAGGCTGGTAATCCTGACCTTAAAGAAGATTCTCTTAAGGTGACAGAGAGAATCTTTTTTTCCAACACATTTTAGTAGATGAAATCCATCAAGAGCACGGGCAAGGGTGAGTTCATTGACTGATAGGGAGAAAGCAGCGTCAGCGATTTCAGGGGAGAGATCTTCCTTTCTCACAAAACCAAGGTCTCCACCTTTGTTGCGGAACTCCCCTGCTGAATACTTTCGTGCAAGTTTTCCGAAGTCCTCATTGAATTCAAGCCTTAATAATACCTCGTTAATTTTTGACTGGACTCTCTTCTCTTCAGTGTGTGATGGTCTGGGAATGATTAGAATATGGGAGAACTCAATCTTGGCAGGTTCAGCGAATGAATCACGGTTGGTGGTATAGAAATCCTCAATCTCCTTCTGTGTTACAAACATCTCCGATCCAAACGCTTTCTGCATGAGTTTCTGTAGCAGGAGGCTTTCAGTAATTTGCTTGCGGTAGTTTTCCTTGAACATTTCCAGGGATAATCCTTCCTCCTGTAATTTCATGAGAAAGAATTCTTCATCCGGAAAGCGTGATTTTATGTCTGCAATCGTGTTCTCAAGCATTTCTTCAATCTCATCTGGCATGACCTCAATAGATTCTTTCTGCGCATACTCAATAAGGATTCTCTTGTTGATGAGCTCATGAAGTAAATCGAGTTTGAGACTGTCAATACTCAGTGATTCCTCCGCCTGTATAAAACCACTGAGAATCAGGAATTGCAGTTGTTCGTCAAGCTCTGCGGTGGTTATGACCTCTCTGCCAACAATTGCAGCAATACTGGAGAGCTCTTCAGCAGCAAAAAGCTGCAGAGCACAGGTGAGAAAACAAAAAGAAAATGCGAAGTATAAGAGGATAAAATGCTTTTTAGCGAATTTCATGATAAAAAAAATGTGTTGAGCAAAAGAATATCTACCTCAATGAAGACAATCAAATGCTCTATTTAAGAAGTTCGTAATGTTTTTCTATATCGGCAGTTGCTTTTAGACTGTCAAGCCATTCATCCATAACATTCTTTTGCTTGAGAGTCATGAGGTACTGTCTGATATTGATGCTAACATCGGCGAGTGTTACTTTTTCTCTCGTTGGTTTCCTATCAATCAATTTAATGATGTGATAACCAAAATCAGTCTGGATAACATTGCTATACCCGCTGATTTTCTGGATAGCGAAAGCAGCATCTTCAAATTCTGGTGTTTCAAACATTTCACCGTATCGGAAGTAACGAGGTAGTAATCCTCCGTTGGTTGCTGTTATTGTATCCTGAGAAAATGTACGGGCGAGTGTAATGAAATCTTCTCCGGTTTTTAGCTTTTCCAGAATTTTCTTTGCTTCCTCTTCTGTCGAAAGAAGTATGTGGGCAATTTTAATTTGCGAGTTAAAATCCCGCTCGTGTTCGGTGAAATACTCTTTTACCTCGAATTCACTTACATTACCTTCGCCCTCAAGGCGTTTTTGAAGAAGCTCATTTGCAAGGTACTGTTTTATGACCAAATCCAGTTTTTTCTTCACGGATCCATCTTGATCAAGTCCTTTTTTTATTGCTTCTTCGTACACTACCTGTGTATTTATCCATTCATCTATGAATCCTTCTTTCTTATCGACGGGGACTGTGATAAATGGGGGAATCTGCTCATTAAGTTCTTCAAGTGTAAACACACTTTTGTTTACCCGGGCAACAACAGTTCCTTGTACTGGTTTCTCTTTGCAACTGAAGAAAGCCAATAGGATAATGGTGAGTAAAGATAGGAATAACGTTTTCTTCATTTTCGCTCCTCTTCTTTTTCTTTGTTTCCCGCCATGAGAAGAACATCCTCGTTTATCGTAACAGGGATATCTTTTTTGAGTTTTTCGACCAGATCAGATTTTATTTTGTCCCTTTCAGCATTCTTCATTTCACTACGTATCCTGTTTTTCACTGTTTCAAAATCATTATAGCCAGGTGGCTCAATATCAATGAGCTTCATAACACAGTAGCCATCTTTTGTTTTAAACGGTTTTGAAAGTTCACCTTTTTTCATGCTGAATGCTTTTTCGCGGAATTCTTCAGGAAACTTTTTCTTCCCCAGAGGGCCAAGCTTTCCCTCGCGGTTCTTGGTGTAATGTATTGATTTTTCCTTGGCTATCTTTCCAATATCTCCCCCCCGTTTGACTCTTCGATAAATATCATCTGCTTCTGGTTTTAATTTAATAACAATGACCTTTGCCATTCTTTTCTCTGGGATAGAGTAGGTTTCCTTATTCGTTTCATAGTACGATTTCATTTCATCTTCTGGAATTTCCTCCCGCGGGCTGATATATTTCTTGCGGTACTCACCGGCTACTCTGTTATCCAGTGTTCTATTGTAATTCTTGATCACATCCGGGTGCTTTTGAAGATGTAACCTTCCAGCTGCTCTCACCAGGAGCTTATTGGTGAGTTCCCCCTCCAGGAACCGTATGATTGTCTCCTCAGTATTAAGCGGTGGTTTTCTAAATTTCTTTTCTGCATCAGCGATGAGATCGGCAGCAGTAATGGTTCCAAGAATGGATGTAACGATTACTTGTTTTCCTTCTTCTTCTGTTAGAACGGGCAGCGGTGGTGGCTCGAAAGGATTTGCTGGTTTTCCCTGTGGTGATTTCCCAGCGAGCATTCTTATTGCTGTTGTGTCGTAGTGGATCTTTGCGCGTGATTTTATTTTATCGAGAAAGTCGGTGGCGGTTTTGGTCATTTTCTGTCTCTTGAGGGTACTCTCGATAATCTGTTTTTCCTCTTCGAATGTTCTGATTTTTTTCGTTCTCTCGTCAACGATTTGCAGGACATCCCAACCGAATCGCGTCTCGAAAGGTTTGCTTATTTGTCCCAATTTCAATTTATATGCGATCTCCTGATGTTCAGGGTCCATTCTTCCCCATACAAACCACCCGAGGTCACCTGCTTTATCCTTTGTTTTTGTATCAATTGAGAGTCTTGCAAGATCAGCGAAATTTTTTGCATCATTCTTTCTGAGCTCCCGGTAAATACTGTCAGCTTCTTCCTTTGTTTTGAGAACAATGTGTCTGCCATGAAGCTCACGTCCCATTTTTCGATAGGTTTTCTTGACCTCGATGAGGGAAACCTTCGCTTTTTTAACAACCATCTCTTCATAGAGCTGATTCACTGCAAGACGATCCGGATAATCCTCAAGTGTTTTCTCAACTTCTTCACTCATTCCATCTTTTTCTCCAGCAATGGCAAAGAGTTTCTCTTCTATCATCGTATTGAGTGTTTTCATTTTATCTTCTTTTTCCTCTTCTTCCGATGGATAGACCTTGTGCCGGTAGCGTTGTTCAAATTCGCCAAGAGCAATGGTTCTGTCACCAATCTTAGCAAGTAATTTGTTTTCCCGTTTCACACCGCAACCAATGATTGCTGTGAGCATAGTCGCGAGAATGAGAAATCCTATTATGAAATACTTACGCATCTGTCCTCCTTGTCTTTTTTTATTCCATGCCGTACAATAGCTGAAGGGAAAATATAGCACATTAGGGGAAAAATTGCAATACTTTTTTTAAGTCAGCAATAATTTTTTTAAGCTGAACATTGAAACCTATCCTGAAATATCCCTCAGAATAGTCAATAAAATATTTCTTATGTACATTTTTCAGCAAACTCTCAATATTCCTCTTTGTAGGAAAACGGTCTTTTGAGAAAGAAAGTTCCACATAATCTTTATGTAGCGAGACTTTCTCAATTCCTTTTCCTGAACAGATAATCTTTGTAAGAGATAGCAGAAGGAGGTTTTTTGCCTCTTGTGGCGGTGTGCCAAATCTATCATTGAGATCTTCCTCTATTGTATGTACGGTTTGTGAGTTACAAGCAGCGGAGAGCCGTTGATATATATCTATTCGGGATATTTCATCTTCTACGTAGGGAGCGGGAAGGAATGCAGCAAGGTCAGAATATACTTCGGGAATTTCCTTCTCTTGCTCCCCCTCGCCCTTGAGTTCCCGTATCGTTTCCTGGAGAAATTTCATATAGAGGTCATAGCCTATGCTTGCAATATGACCGTGGTGTTTATGTCCGAGAAGGTTACCCGCACCTCTTATTTCGAGATCCTTCAGAGCAAGTGCAAAACCACTTCCAAGATGACTATGTGTATAGATTGTTGAGAGTCTCTTCCGGGCTTCCCGGGAAATTCTTACCGGAACAATAAGATAGCAGTATGCACGCCTGTTTGAACGACCAACCCGTCCCCTTAATTGATGAAGTTGAGCCAATCCGAACAGGTCTGCTCGGTCAATAATGATCGTATTTGCATTGGGAATATCGATTCCTGATTCAATTATACTCGTTGTGACAAGTACGTTTTTCTTCCCTGAGAGGAAATCATGCATCCTATTTTCAATAAGAATTGACTTCATCCTTCCGTGTGTAACGGTTATGTTTGCTTCGGGTACAATCCTCTCAATTCGAGCTGCAAGACTATTCAACTCTTCGATTCGGTTATGAACAAAGAAAACCTGTCCACCCCTCCTGATTTCTGCAAGAATTATCTCTCTTATGAATCCGCTATTGTAGCGGATAATGCGAGTGATGACCGATAATCTGCCTTTTGGAGGTGTTTGGATGATTGAAAAGTCACGGATATTGAGCAGTGAGAATTGTAGCGTTCTCGGTATTGGAGTTGCACTCATACTGAGCACATCCATTTTTTTCCGGGTATTCTTCAATTTCTCCTTTTGTGCAACGCCAAATCTATGCTCTTCATCGATAATCAAAAGACCCGGATCGTGGAATGATATCTTATCGCTCAGTAATGTATGTGTTCCGATAACAATATCAATTTTTCCGGTCTTTGAATCATCAATAATTTGTTTCTGTTCGCTTTTTGAGACAAATCGCGAGAGCATTGAAATTTTTACAGGAAAATGGTGCAAACGTTCGGTGAAAGTTTGGTAATGTTGTTCACAGAGAACGGTTGTCGGAGCAAGAAACAGGACCTGTTTTGAATCCATTGCTGCCTTAAATGATGCTCTGATTGCAACTTCAGTCTTTCCATACCCTACTTCTCCGCAGACGAGCCTGTCCATAGGACGATCTGACTCCATATCATTCTTTATATCCTGTATTGCCCGTAATTGGTCTTCTGTCTCTTCATACTGGAAACGGGCTTCCAGTTCCTTTTGCCATACAGTATCCTGAGAAAAGCGAAACCCTTTCAGCAATTTACGCTCTGCATAGAGTTTTAAAAGATCCTTTGTCATATCTTCAATTGCTTTTTTGGCACCCCTCTTTCTTTTCTCCCACCTCATACTCGATAGATTTGAAAGCTTTGGAGCACCTTTGATGAGTCCTCTGTATTTGTTCACTCTCGCCATTGCACCAATGGGGACGTACAGCACATCGCCACCTTCAAACTCTATCATCAGACACTCTGTTAGTTGCCCTTTGTGTTCAATCCTTCTCATCTTTTGAAAGATACCGATTCCGTAATCTTCATGAACAACAAAATCTCCGGGTTTGAGTTCTGTTAGATTCTCAGGTTTGAATGTGATCTCAGATTTTTCTATCCTCTTGGGGTGGAATCCTTTTCCAAATATTTCCTTGTCAGTAAAAACAAATAGATTCCATGCTTGTGCTACCAATCCTTCACATATATTCAGCGTTTCAAATCGTAGAGAGGGGAATTCATCTTCAAGCAGATATTCGCACCGTTTCCTTTCCTCATCTGATTCGCAGCAAATATACACCCTGTGTTCCTGTATTTTTGTCAGATGTTCTTTGAAGAGCTGCAGATTACCGTGAAAATCCATCGGCTTTTGAATTCCAGAATCGACCCCGTCATTTGAAATAATGATCTGGTTCCTGTGCCTGATGTCCGGTAAGTTCTCGTATACTTCATCGAGAAAAAGAAATTCGGGGAAAATAAAAAGTGCTTGCCGGGAGATATAATCCATAATAGAATGGGCTTCTTTTCCATTGCATACTTCCAGAATGGGAAGCAGAACGAATTCCGTGTCAATGGTTTCTGTTCTCTGCGTAAATGGATCAAAACTCCTGAGTGATACAATTTTGTCCCCGACGAATTCAATCCTCTTCGGCAAATGCATGTTGAATCCATAAATATCGACAATATTTCCTCTAATGCTGAATTCTCCTACCTCACTAACAGTGGACACCCTGCTGAAACCATTGTTGTCCAATTTCGCGGCAAGTGCTGAGAAATCGTAGCTTTGATTAATGCGGAAGCGGAATTTGCTCTTTTCAAGCGCATCCTTTGAAGGGATGTTTTGAATAAGAGCATTGATATCAGTTATCATAATTTCAGTGGTTCCGGAGATAATTCCTTCCAGGGTAAGAAGGCGTGCTTCTATCTCATCAAGGTTGAGTGACGCTTCTTCGGAAGTTGCAGAGAAGAGACCTATTTTTTTGTCAAAAACAGCCTTCAGTTCTTCTCCCATGAAGAAGATCTCATCTTCATCCTGGGAAATATAGATGATGGGTGAATACCCCTCTCTGTTGAGGACAAGGAATAGTATTTCCAGGAAGAGCTTCCCTGGAGGTCTTATTTTTGTTTGCCTTTTGGTGCGCAGATCCTTGAGTATGGTCCGGGTGAAAGTACTATGAGTTGTTTTCTCAATAATATCTGATAGTGCACCATGAGAGGTGCCTTTTCCTGTACCACTCATCTTTGGATTATCCTTTTGAACGGTTTTTTAACATAAAAATAGGGTAGTCGTTATGCTTATTCGCTGGTTACACGCTCACATAAGGCTTAAGAGCTCCAATATACCTATTTTGCAGCACAAAAGCAAGGGAAAAGTTACGGAATGGAGGGCATTTGCTAATAATGCCATTATTGGAATAAAAGACTTGAAAAAGTATACGTGGTATGGTATATTTCATCAGCAAAGAAAAGGAGAATGGATGAGATTATCCACAAGAAGCCGTTATAGTGTGAGAGCGCTTTTAGACATTATGTGCAAAGGTGGAGATAATAAACCAGTTGCGTTAAGAACAATAGCCATAAGGCAGAATGTAAGCGAGAAGTACCTTGAGCAGCTTTTTATTATTTTGAGAAAGGGTGGAATTATCAAAGCCTCGCGGGGAGTTAAGGGAGGATATGTTCTGAACAAGCGCCCTGAAGAAATATATCTTGGTGATATTTTACGATTAACCGAATTGAGCATGGAGACGGTTTCATGTAAGAATTGCGATGAAGTTGATGATTGCATAAGCAGACCATGCTGGGACGATTTCAGTCATGTTGTTTTAGACTATGTTGATTCGGTAACCCTCAAAGACATATACTTGAGATTTGTTGAAGCGGGCAATAAAAAGGTTGAAGGTGAAACAGATGCTCCTGTTCTGGTAGATGAAATTATGCGGTTGAAGAAGGAAAAAAATGCTGTTCTGCTCGTTCACAATTACCAGAGAACAGAGATTCAAGAGATCGCAGATTTTCTTGGGGATTCACTTGATTTAAGCAAACGTGCGACTCAACTGAAAGAAAAGGTTATTGTATTCTGCGGGGTAAAGTTTATGGCTGAGAGCGCTAAGGTGCTTTCGCCCCAAAAAACAGTACTCCTCCCGCGGATGGATGCTGGGTGCCCCATGGCAGATATGATAACTGCGGAAGAGCTCAGAGAGATGAAAGAGGAGTATCCAGACGCAAAGGTTGTGTGCTATGTCAATACGTCTGCTGAGGTGAAGGCGGAAAGCGATGTTTGCTGTACTTCGGCGAATGCCGTGAAGATTATCAATCGTCTTGCGGCAAAGCAGGTGATTTTCGTTCCGGATAGAAACCTTGCAGATTTCGTCAGGAAACAAACGAAATGTGAGATAATCCCCTGGTATGGATATTGCTATGTTCACGAATTTATCAGGCTTGATGACATTAAGGAGCAGAAGAGATTGCATCCACAAGCTATTATTGTGGTGCATCCTGAGGTTAGACCTGAGGTTGCCGATCATGCGGATTATGTATTGAGTACTGGTGGCATGGTAAAACTTGCAAGGAAGAGCAGTGTTCAGGAATTCATTATAGGAACAGAGGAGGGGCTTGTTGAAAGATTACGGCGCGAGAATCCATCGAAGAAATTTTATCTTCCAAAACGGAAACCTCTCTGCTCCAATATGAAGAGAACCAAGCTCATTGATGTGTTCCACAGTCTCAAGGATATGAAATACACGATAAAGCTTGAAGAAGAGATAATGAGTAAGGCACGCGAGTCACTCGAGAAAATGATAAAGATCGCGTAGAAGTGAAAGAAACTGCATCGCGCTTGTATTCACCAAATCCCACCATAAAATTGTGTATGGTATGCTGTAAATAACATGCAGAGCATCCTGTCTTGCAGACTATAGCGTAGTGTTCTGTTGAAGATAAAAATTGTGTTGACATGCCCTGCATTGTATGGTAAAAAAAGTGATAATTTTAAGAATAGTAACTACTAAGGAGGTATTACTTTGCGCGATTTTGGTATGAAAGATATCAGAAATGTTATGCTCTGCGGACATGGTGGAGTGGGGAAGACAACGATTGCAGAAGCGATGCTCTTCAATAGTGGTGTACTCACACGGTTGGGAAGAGTAGATGATGGCAACAGTGCAATGGATTATGACCAGCTTGAGATCGATAGAAAGGTAACCATTTCGCTTGCAATAGGAAATCTCGATTGGAAAGATGTCCATATTAACATTCTTGATACCCCGGGATATGCAGATTTTCGAGGCGAGGTTATCTCTGCTGCATCTGTCAGTGATGGGGTAATCATTGTTGTTGATTCAACTGCCGGTATTGAAGTAGGGACCGAGTGGGTTTGGGAACTTACCCGGAAACAGGGCATCCCCTGTCTTTTCTTTGTCAATGCGCTCAGTAAGGAAAATGCACATTTTTTCAAGGTTCTTGAGGAAATTCAGAAAGTTTTCAAGAAGGGTATTGTTCCTCTTTCTGTCCCCATTGGGCAGGGAGAGCAATTTAGTGGAGTTGTCAATCTGCTTTCAAAAAAGGCATTCAGGTACAAAGACGGAAAGCCGGCTGAGATTGATATACCCGATGATGAAAAGGACAGGATCGAGGAACTGAGCAAGAATCTTGTGGAAGGGCTTGTTGAAACGGATGAGGAACTCATGGAGCGGTATCTGGCAGATGAGGAAATAAAGGAAGAGGAGCTTGCGACGATACTCAAAAAAGGAGTTATAGAAGGTGAAATTCATCCAGTCCTTTGTGGTGATGCATATCATAATATCGGAATAGATCTGCTTCTTACCGGGGTTGCACAGCTTCTTCCATCACCTGATGAGAGGGGAGAGGTGAAGGTTACTGAAGGGGGGAAGGAAAGGGTCTTGAGCATTGATGATCCATTCTGTGCACTCGTTTTTAAGATAGTGTTTGAACCGCATGTTGGGGAACTGAGCTATATCAGGTTATTTTCCGGTGAATTGACGCCAGGAACTGAATTGTCCAATACAACAAAAAGTGTATCGGAAAAAGTGAACCAGATATTTGTGCTTAACGGGAAAGAACGGAAAGAAGCAAAAAAAATCGTTACCGGTTCAATCTGTGCCCTGGTAAAGTTAAAATCTACAAAGACAGGAGATACACTGACCACAAAAGGAAAGCATTTGCAACTTTCACCTATAAAATTTCCAGCCCCCTCAATATCAATTGCCATTGTTCCAAAATCAAAAAATGATGAAGAAAAAGTATCTTTTGGTCTCGGTAAACTCCATGATGAAGATCCCTGTTTTGAAACTCACTATGAACCTGAACTCAAACAGATCCTCATTTCTGGTTTTGGGGAATTGCATCTTGGGGTTATCGTTGATAAGTTGAAACGAAAATTTGGTGTTGAGGTTAGTTTTGAGAAACCGAGGATTGCATACAGAGAAACAATCACGTTGAAATCATCGGTTCAGGGTAAGTTTAAGCGTCAGTCCGGCGGAAGAGGTCAATATGGTGATGTGAGGATGCACTTTGAACCGCTTTCACGAGGAGCTGGGTTCGAATTTAAGAATGGGGTTGTGGGTGGTGCAATTCCTTCTAAATATATCCCTTCAGTTGAAAAGGGAATTCTGGAAGCTCTGGAATCTGGCATTCTTGGAGGACATAAAACCGTAGACTTCAGGGCGACGCTGTACGATGGTACTTTTCATGCAGTCGATTCTTCAGATATTGCCTTCAAGATTGCCGCGTCTATGGCATTTAAAAAGGGCATAAAAGAATCAAAACCCATTCTTCTTGAACCTATTATGAATGTCGAAGTTGTTGTCCCGGATGAAATGATGGGTGATGTGATTGGAGATTTGAATTCCCGCAGGGGAAAAATACAGGGAATGGATTCCTCGGGAAGGTTGCAGAGGATTAAGGCAACGGTTCCACAGGCAGAAATGTACAAATATTCGACTCAATTACGATCAATTACGCAGGGAAGAGGAAGCTTCACACAGAATTTTTCCAATTATGAAGAGGTTCCAAAGGAAATAGCGGAGAAGATTATACAGGAGCATCAGGAGTCAAAGGAAGGCTAACCTCCAAGGGCTTTCAGTCGTGCCTGCGCCTTTCTCCTGTATGTCTTTGCTCCGGAGTGCCCGGGCTTGTATTTAAGGACCTGATTGAATTTAGCTATAGCTGATTTATATTTTCCCTG
>CBDUQV010000016.1:0-19586 GCA_965369615.1 uncultured bacterium
GTTAACGGAAAATCGCGACAATGGGTTAATGGGCAAGTATGGGATGTAAGATGTACGATATACGATGTAGGTAACGAATTAAACGTTCTGAACGCTCGAACGATTGAAACGAACATTCTGACAAACCTGGAGGAGATTTGCATAGTGTAAAAGCAGTTATATCAAAAGGTGTAGAAATACCGAGAAATATTACATTGATTGTTGGCAGTTTTATTTTTGCTACTCTTATTACCATAGGCGCATTTGTTTATATTCCATTACCGTTTTCTCCTGTTCCCATAACTCTGCAAGTTTTATTTGTGCTGCTTGTTGGTGTTTTACTTGGCACACGGTATGGGACGCTCTCGGTTCTTATCTATATTCTTGCTGGCGCGGTGGGAGTGCCTGTTTTTGCAGGGGCAATTGGCGGAATAGCGAGAATCGCTGGACCAACAGGAGGTTACCTTGCGGGATTTCTGATTGCTCCATCTATTGTCTCTTTCCTGTTTGCAAAAATGGGAAAGGGTGTTTTTGCCGCTGCTATCGCAATGGTTTCCGGGCTCTCTGTCATTTACTTTTTGGGGATGCTTCATCTTTCATTCTTTCTCAGCACAACACTCCTGCACACATTGAAGATTGGTGTACTTCCGTTTGTTGCTGGAGATATAGTGAAGATTATCCTCGCTGTTTTTCTTGTTTTTGTTACGAGGAAAAGGTTATGGAATTTATAGAAATATTCCCCGAGATTAAACTTATCGAAGATAAGGATTTACAGGATAAAGTCCAAAAAGTATGGAAAAAAGCAATGGAGGTTGGCGGGTGGAAAAATGATGATCTGTTCCGGATACCTTTTACGCTGCTTATTCCACAAACAAAAGTTTCTCTTGTTGAACATACGAGAGCAGTTGCAAAGTGTGCGCTCAAAATCGCAGAAGTACTTCAATATGCCTATAAGGATATGCAGATTAAAAAAGACTATCTCATTGCGGGTGCATTGCTCCATGATGTTGGAAAATTGTTAGAATACAAAGATTCAGGTAGCGGTTTCAAGAAATCGATACATGGAAACTTGCTCAGGCACCCGGTGCATGGAGCAAATCTTGCGAGCGCCTGCAATCTGCCTGCTGAGATCGTTCACATAATTTATACACATTCAAAAGAGGGCGACCTCTACCGGAGAACTGTCGAAAGCATCATTATACACCACAGTGATTTTGTGAATTTTGAACCACTGAAGATACAAAACAATGGGTAAGAGAAAGAGTGTAATTGTAAAGGAAAGAGCTTTCTGGTCGATGGTGCTCTCAGCCATTGAGGTATTCCATCTGGAAACACTGGGACTTCTCCTCGGAATGAGAGGAGAGGATAAGTTTATTGTGGAGTACGCTATTCCGTACCAGACAGCTCAGAAACAGAAGACCTGGGTAAGCCCGAATGAGAAAAGAGCATCGAGGGTAAAAAAAATAGTTAGTATACTCCCTGTTGATATGATAGGTGATTTTCACTCACACACAGAAATAGGCAAGAGCAAAGCAAGAATTATTCCAAGTGGTGATGATATTGCTGATATGGAGGAGGGGTTTGTCTATATTCTTATTGCCCTCAACGAGAGTGCGAAGATCGTCAAATGGCATAAAAACAAAGATGGAAGCATATCAGGAACGCTTGGCGGGTATCACTTGCGGTTAATTGCCCATGAATATATAGAAAAAGGAAGGTATTACAAAAAGGTTGAAATAATATGTCCCTCAGCTGTTGGATTGAGAGGCTACTCGCTGAGAGGATAATGTGATAGATTACCACATACACACGGTTTATTCGTGTGATTCCCATCTTGAGCATGAGATGGTTTGTAACCGAGCGATAGAACTCGGCTTTGATGAAATTGCTTTTACTGAGCATCATGATTTTGATCCATTAGATGAAGGCTATGGATTCTATGATTATGCAAAAGTATTGAGCACAATCACGGAAATGAAGCAAGCATACGGCAAAAAGCTTGCAATCAAACACGGTGTTGAAATCACATACCAGAAGAGCAGAGAGCAAGAAATCAGTGATTTCCTTGAAGATAAAGAGTATGATTTTGTTGTCGGTTCTGTTCACCTCGTTGGGAGTTTTGATGTTTCGCAGGATGCCGGAACAGAGGAATTCTTCAAGAACCGGACGCGAGAAGAGGCTTTCCTCTCGTATTTTGAGGTCAACCGCAGTCTTGTAGAAAGCGGGTTATTTGACTGTCTCGGGCATTTTGAAATGATTCGTCGTTATGCGATCAATTACATTGATGATTACTCATACGAGGAGTATGCTGAAATTATCGAAGAGATTATCAGGCTCCTGGTGAAAAAGGAAGTGGTCCTTGAGGTAAATACATCGGGGCTCAGGCATCTTCCCAAAGAGACGTATCCACGATTTGCCCTTATTGAAAGATTTCTGGAACTGGGAGGTTCTTATATGACCATAGGCTCAGATTCCCATTTGCTCGAGCATATTGGGTATAAAATCCCTGAAACAGTGGAGCAATTGAAACAGATTGGAGTTACCGGCTTAACAATCTTTGATGGGCGCAGGAAGAAAGTATATGATGTTTAAGATTCTTGTTATCAATCCAGGAGGAACATCGACAAAGATAGCGGTTTATGAGGACGAAAAACCGCGTTTTATCGAAGTTGTCAAACATCCGCATGAAGAACTGAGTCGATTTGAGCACTATCTCGATCAATACGAATACAGGAGGGAACGCCTTTTGAAGCTTCTTGAGGAGGAACAGGTGGTTCTTGAGTCACTTAATGCAGTTGTTGGACGGGGAGGTCCATTCCTACCCCTTGAGAGTGGGACATATGAAATCAATGAAAGGATACTCTCCGACGTGAAGTCTGGAAAGGTACAAGCTGATCACATCTCAAACATTGGTGTTTTCCTTGCTCACGGGATTGCTCAACCATTGGGAATACGTTCCTTTTTTGTCGATCCTGTATCCGTTGATGAATTTGAACCTGTCGCAAGAATTTCAGGGGTGAAAGAGATACCGCGATTGAGCCTCTCTCATGCTCTTAATATGAAAGCAGTTGCGCGGAGAGCAGCACAGCAACTGGGTAAGGATTACCGGGATGTCAATCTTGTTGTTGTTCATCTCGGGAGTGGTATCTCAGTCAGTGCTCATCGGAGGGGAAGACAGATTGATAGTTCGAACGCGAATGATGAAGCGCCATTTTCTCCGCAACGAGCGGGCACCGTACCTTTAGCAGGACTTGTTTCACTGTGTTACAGTGGTGAGTTTACCAGAGAAGAAATGATGAAAAAGTTGCTTAAAAAATCAGGACTCTATTCCCATCTGAAAACAGACAATGTGGAGCAAATTGAAAAAAGAGTTGTTTCAGGAGATGAAGAAGCACGACTGGTTCTTGAGGCAATGGCTTACCAGGTGTCAAAATGGATTGGACAGATGGCGGTTGTACTCTCCGGTGAGGTTGATGGTATTGTTATCAGTGGAGGCATTGCACAATCTTCATTTGTTGTGGACTCCGTAAAAAGGAAAACGGGTTTTCTCGGCAGGATTTTTGTGCTTCCCGGCGAAGATGAAATGAAGTCACTGGCGATGGGAGTATTACGGGTACTCAGAGGAGAAGAAGTAGCGAAAGAGTACGGAGCAACGGAGATTACCGGGTGACACGTTGCAAGTGGGAAGAAGCATTGCTTCGCAAGGGTTCTTCTATGCAAAGTCTTCGCAGGAAAATCCTGTAGATGACATGCCTAACCAGGAGAAGATATGTTTGATATAAGTACTGAACGGGAAGCAAAGATACGGGACATACTTGAGGGTATCATGGCAATATCCGAGATTGGCTCCGAACAATTCAGGATTACGGTCATTGGTAATTTTATTATTCCCCTTGCTGATGCCGTCCAGCAGATAAAGGAGCGTGCCCGTTCCCGGGATCTTATGCCCCTTTTCAGGATAAAGCACAAACAAATTCTCATTCAATTCGTTCCAAAACTACCACGCCCGAAAAAAACGAATTATGCTGTTAATATTATTTTGTTTATCCTTACCATTATGACAACAATGTTTGCTGGAGCTCTTCAGCAAGGAGTTAACCCTTTTCTCCAATTATATGTTGGTATACCATTTTCAGTGACCATTATTCTCATACTTGGTGCCCATGAACTTGGACACTATTTTGCATCAAAAAGGTGTGGCATTGATGCAACGCTTCCGTACTTCATCCCCTTTCCTCATCTTATCGGCACGTTTGGCGCTGTCATAAAGGTGAAAGAACCCATAACCGATAAAAAAGCGCTGCTCGAAATAGGAGTTGCCGGTCCACTCATTGGTATGATTTTTGCCATTCCTGCAGTTGTGATCGGACTGAAACTGTCGACGGTTATTCCCGTTAGAGAAGGCGGCTTAGGTCTGGGAGACTCATTTCTTTTCACGTTTCTTTCGAGGCTTGTTTTGGGTGTTCTTCCTGAAGGCAAAGATATTTTACTCCATCCGATTGCTTTCGCCGGATGGATCGGTTTTTTTGTTACAGCCTTAAATCTTCTTCCAGTGGGACAACTGGATGGCGGTCATGTACTGTATGGACTTATTGGAAGAAACCAGAAATGGTTTGGATGGGCTGTTTTTTGTTCACTCTTTATTTTTGGATTTCTCTGGCAGGGATGGTTTTTATGGGCTGTCTTGATCGTTACGCTTATTAAGATCCAGCATCCACCTCCTCTTGATGATATAAGCCCGATCCCGCTGAAACATCATATCTTTGGTTGGTTGGCTATGGTTATACTCGTCCTGACATTCACACCTTCACCATTCATCTTCCCTTAAATCCGGTGCGAGCTCGTTGCATCGGGAATTCAATTTTGTAGTTTTGATAGTATATCAAGCATGAATACAGGTAAAAGGAATATTTTCATTCTTATCCTGCTTGCCTTTTTTGGCGCGATTGGGATATCATTGATTCGTCCAATTCTTCCCATTTTTGCCAGGAGAATGGGTGCTACAGGTTTTGCAGTTGGTGGACTTACTTCCGGATTTATGCTTGCACGAGCAATCATGGCATACGTATGTGGAAAATATTCTGATCGGATAGGACAGAGAAAACTGTTTCTTCCAATAGGTTTTTTTGCGTACATTATCTCGTGTGTCTTTTTGTTTTTTTCGAGAAGTTATGCGGATGTTCTGATTATCAGTATTTGTCAGGGAGCGTTCTCGGGGATGATCTGGCCGATGGCTCAGGTGGTCGCTATTGAGAGTTCCATGCAGGCATTTAAGACGCGGGCGCTCAGTTTTTATTTTGCTTCTGGAAATGCTGGCATGACGATTGGCAATGCTCTCCTTGGTGGCGCAATAATTTTTATTATGGCTCTATTCGGAACTGGTGAGAATGATGCATTCCGAATTATCTTCATTCTTTCAGGGGCGATCTATGTGATTTGTTTCCTTATATCATTCTTCATAAGGGAGGTAAAAACAGAAAAAACAATAAAGCAGATGTCAAGGGAGCAGAAAGCCGTAAAAGACCATGGCGCGTTTATTTCGGTGGTTATCCTCGGATTCCTCATCGGGATTATCCCCGGTCTTGTGCGATCGATAATGGTGCTTTATCTGAATGAGCAATTCCTCGTTTCAACAGAGAACATTGCCTTTATTTTAATGACATTGAGCCTGGCAGGTTTCTTTTCAATGCTTATTTTCTCCTATTTCTCGGATAAGAAAGGCACATTGAAGGTTCTTATCGTTGTCTGCTTTATGACTGGTTTTGCTGCGTTGATTATTCCGATGATAAACAATGTATGGGTAGTGATTGTCTTTCTTGTAATCGTCGGGACGGGTGCCCGTTCATTTACACCCATTTCGAGATCAAGCATGAGCGAATTTGGGGATGGACAACTCGGACGAAATATTGGACTCATCAATACGGTATCAAATCTTGGAAGTGTGGTTGGACCACTTGCTGGGGGATTGCTGTACGACCATTTTCCAAGACCATTCCTTTTTGTAAATCTTAATGTGTCCATATTTTCATTTGTGGGCATCTCTATTCTGTTTTCCCTTATTGTTATGATTCGAATATACATGAAGTCAAAGGATCATTTATCCAGATAGAGATGAGAGGACACTTAGAACAATGTTTTTTCTTGACATTAATTTGTTTTAGATTTATTATTTTGTATGAGGATTAAAACAATTTTATTCGCTTTTTCAATATTGTTCCTTCTATCCTATTTTGTTTCTGCTCAGGAGATGAGCTCTTCCTATGACCGGGAGTTCGAAGAAGCATATAAGGAGAAGGAATATGCATTCAAGCTTGTTCCTGAATTCTACACTGTTCTTGTTAAAAAGGGATATGTGCCAGGGATTAATTTTAACTTCATCCGCTGGAAATACAAGAGAGAGATGCAGCGACACCCTGATAATCCATTTCTCCCTTTCTGTATGGGTGAACTACACCGCTTCAAGGGGAAATATAAGGAAGCATCTGAGTACTATGATGGAGCGATAGATCACGCTGGTAATAACGTTTTTAAACATATAATCCTTCTGGAACTTTTCTCTCAAAAGAGGCTTCTCAAATGGCAGATGAAACAGGAGGAGACATTGCTTGAGCTCAGGAAGAATTATGGTGCACTTTCGTTTCCCTTGCTCAGCACATATTTTTCCGTGAGAGGATACGAGGCAATTGATCGTGGTTTGGAAGTTGACGAAGAAAAGGAGATGCTCATCTCCAAAAAAATGAATCCGTACGACCTTGCGATTCGGTTCCATTATGCTCGTTATCTTCTATCGGAGAGAAGATTTGACTTTTTTGATGAATTACTCTCTACAATTCATATTATGCTTGTTGATTTTCATACAAGGTTGCTTTTTATCATATTTTCCTACAATTTCCTGTTTTTATTTCTTTCGATTATCATATCAGTACTTGTTATTGCTTATTTTATCAGGTATTTTGCGCATATGGTGTCAAGGATAACATCGTTCTTTCCTCGCAAATTGCCTATTACAAAACGGTATTTTTTGGCAATTGCGGCAATCCTATTGCCCATAATCTGGACATTTCCATCATTGTATACATTTATGTTTCTGTTAATTGTCCCAATATCCTTTCTTGAAAGAAAAGAGAGATGGCTCATTCAGTTCTTTTTCATACTGCTGTGTGTCCTTTCGATTGGAGGTGTTTTTCAAACAAAGGCAGTTACCACAGTGGACCCCTTAAATAGAGTTGCACTACTCGATATTATTCAGAAATCACGATATGAATCAAGGTGGGTGACAAAATGCGATAGCTTTCTGACACTTTCCAGCAGGGATTTTGCGGCATACTATCTGAAGGGTCTTCAACTCAAACGCGGAGGAAAATATGATGAAGCGGAAATGAATTACAGAAATGCAATATACATTGAACCGCGCATTTATCAAACCTACAACAATATGGGCAATGTTCTATTCTGGAAAGAGCAAGTGGACAGCGCAATCAAATATTATGAGCTGGCTATTGATCTACAAGGCGATGCGGCGGCACCCCACTTTAACCTTGCTCAAGCTTATGTAAGAAAGCTCCTGTTTGAAAAATCATCCCGTCATATGAAAACATCCTCAAAACTTGATTTCTACCTTATCAGTGATCAAATGAAAAATATGATCGAAATAAACAATCGTTTTTTGATAGATCTTACGCTTCCGGAACAGGTGCTCTGGGTGGAGTTCTTATCGCTCGAAGAAGAAAATAATGTATTTCCATGGAGGTTCATTGGTTTCGATTACCGGATTGTTGCTTTCATTCTTTTCGGATGTTTTCTTCTTTACATCATTATCCCCAGAATTGCAAAGGATATGAAAGATGAGTGCCCGGTTTGCTCTTCCCCAATATCAAAAAGTACGGTCCGTTTGTTTGAAAACGAGACCATATGCTGGCGATGTCACAGAAAGTTAAGTTCTATTCACTCACTCGATATCCAGGAGAGATTAAGAGACAAAATTAGACAGGATTCGGAAAATCGACTGGGTTATACCTCAGTGTTCTGGGGATTGTTTATTCCGGGGCTTGGTCATCTGCAGGCTGGTAAAACACGTGTAGGGTGTATCTATCTGGCGATTTTTTCATTTTTGATTTCATTACTTGTTTTCAGAAGAATAACAGAAATTGGATCTTATCTTCCATTCATAAAAGGGGTAAACGTCGGACTCTGCAGTATTTTTGCAATCATTGCATTTTTATATCTTTTCTCTTTGCTTGCTCTTTTTGGAGGAGGTTATGAAAAAAGGAAATAGTCATGGCATTTGAAGGAAATATAGAGGATTTTGGTGTTGCAGATGTTCTTCAATTAATAAATTCGCAAGCGAAGACCGGGGTTCTCACCTTTCACATAAAAAGAGAAATTATTTCCATTGGGTTCGAGAATGGCATGATATCTTCTGCTTCGCATAATAAAAAAGGTGTATTGAAGCCGATAGGAGATTACCTGGTACTTACGGGGAAAATTTCTAAAGTTGATTTAAAGAAATGTAAATCGATATCAAAGAAGAAGGGAATTTCAATCGTTGATACACTTGTTGAAAATGGTGTTTTGACAAAGGAAGATCTTGAAAAATTAATAGAATTTAAGATACAGGAAATCGTTGACGAGCTCTTTACGTGGGAAAAAGGAGAATACAAGTTTCAATTGGGTGAAAAGCTGTATTCTAAGAGCACGTACAGCGTTCTTGTTAATCCGCAATTTCTTATTCTCGAAGGAATGAGGAGAATTGATGAGTGGCCAAAAATCAAGGAAGCCATTCCGGATGCTAAGGCAATCTTCAAGAAGAAAAAACGACCGAGTCTTTCCATCGAAATGGGAGAACAGGAGAATGTTGTTCTCAAATTGATGGATGCAAAAAAAGGAGTTGCTGATATTGTGGAAGCTTCGGGGCTTGGTCGATTCAGAACATACCACGCAATTTATAATTTACTTGATGGTGGTGTAATCGAGAGAACAGAGTTTGTAGTAAAACAGAAGATCCGCAAGAGAAGTTTTGAAATTTCCCGGCAGGCAACAATGAATATAGTTGTGTGGGTTATACTGATGCTCTTCGTTACCGTTAACATTATCCTGGCTTTTGTAATACGTCCATTCTATAAGAGGAATTATAGTAACTACAGAAGTAAATCTGAATATCTTGAGCGGTATAAAAATCGAGAAATAGACGAGCTCAAAGAAGTTTACAGAATTATTAAAGGGAAAAAGGTAAAGAGCGTTGGTCAGTTGAGGGAAGAAGGATGGCTGACGGACTAAGCCTGAGATAGTATTCCATAACGAAAGAGGTATAGAGTGGTTATTACAGGGCTGGCACTGGGTGGCGGTTCAAGCAAAGGTTTATCTCATATTGGTGTTTTCCAAGCTCTGGAAGAAGAAGGAATAACCATTGGATGTATTTCTGGAACAAGCATGGGAGCAATCATTGGAGCAAGTTACGCAGCGTCGAAAGATGTTGATAAGCTCCCCGAGATGGCAAAAAAGATTACAACTTCGAAGGCATTCAAAAAACTTGGTCTTTCGGTTTTCAAAAGGGAAGAGGAGAGCCGCCTTCAAAAAATTGTTCACCAGATACGGGAAAAACTCCTTTTTGCGGAGGCTTTATTCAAGCCATACCTTGTTGAAGAAACGGAGATCATCGATACCGTTAATCAGATAATTCCAGATATTACTATTCAAGAAACAGTAATTCCATTTTCAGCGGTTTCCTTGGACCTCATTTCTGGATATGATGTGATCAGGAGGAAAGGTTCACTGAGGGATGCTGTAATGACAAGTATGGCAATTCCTGGAATATTTCCGTATTCAGAGGAAAATGGGAATCTCCTTGTGGATGCCGGTCCAACAAGCGCGGTTCCTGTATTTGCTGTGAGATATATGGGGGCTGATATTGTTATAGCAGTTTCGCTACGGGGGAAACTGAGAAAGGAAAGAAAGCCTGCAACGGGACTTGAAATACATCTCCGTATCGATGAAATAGTAACAACCAGGCTTATTGAAACCCAGACACTTACAGCAGATGTTGTTATTCGCCCTGATGTTGAAGATGTGCACTGGGCTGATTTTAGCAGAATTGATTACTGTATAAAAAAGGGATATGAGGCTGCAAAAGAAGCGATTCCACTTATCAAAAAAGTCCTTCTGAGAAAATCGAGTCTCAGAAGTAGAATGAGAGTATTTTTCTCTAAGAGCAAAAGAGATAAAGTAACTCGGTTCCAGAAAACGTTATAATGAAAGAATGCAAGGGTGAGTAAGGTATATTTTGCATCATTGAAGGTCAAGGATACCGGTTTTCTTGAGAAACTTGATAATCTTTTTGAAAGATCTGGACTGTCAATGGTTCTCGGTGAAAATAAACTGGTGGGTTTGAAACTCCATTTTGGTGAGAAGGGAAATACTTCTTACATTCGCCCATTATTTATAAAACGAGTAGTTCATTTTATAGAGAGAAAAGGAGCAAACCCTTTTCTTTTTGACACGACGACATTGTACAGCGGTTCCCGCGCAAATGCAGTAGACCATATACGGACGGCGATTGATAACGGGTTTGGTTTTGGATGTCCAATAATCATTGGAGATGGTCTTCTTGGTGGCATGAGACAAGAAGTAGAGATTAATTTAAAGCAGTTCAAACAGGCAAGCATTGCACAGATTGTTTTTCCGGTAGGCTCGATAGTTGCCGTATCTCACTTTAAGTGTCATTTGCTTGCCGGCTTTGGAGGTGCAATAAAGAATATAGCAATGGGTTGTGCTTCAAAGCAGGGGAAGCTGATGATGCATTCGACAGTATCACCGTATGTTGATGAAGAAAAATGTGTTGCGTGTGGATTGTGTATGTTGTACTGTCCTGTTGATGCAATTACGATTGATGAAAAGGCAGCCGTAGACCAGAAGCAATGCATCGGATGCGGTTCCTGTATTGCAATGTGTAATACAAATGCTGTAAAGATTCAGTGGGATATTAACCTCCGCATATTTCAGGAAAGGCTTGCTGAATATTGTTATGCAGTAGCTCAACTAAAAAAGGGTAAACTCTTTTACATAAATTTTCTATTGAATATAACCCCTGATTGTGATTGCTTTGGTAAATCAGACACACCGATTGTTCCCGATATCGGGGTACTTGCCTCACAGGACCCCGTGGGCATTGATCAAGCAAGTTGTGATCTTATTAATAATTCCATTGGAAATGAGGGGAGTAGATTAAAAAAGGCTTTTGGTAAAGGCACCGATAAATTCAAGGATCTCTTCCCGAAAGTTAATTGGGAATACGGATTGGCATATGCTGAGCAAATAGGTCTGGGCAGTAGGGAATATACTCTGGAAGACATAACATAGGAGAAACGCATGGGTAGCGCAAACGACGAGTTATTGCAGAAAGAGGCTGAACTGAATAACCTCAGGATTCGATTGAAAGTGCTTGAGAGAGTAACTGAAGTAGCAGCAAATATTGAAGATATGAAAAGGGTTCTATCTCAGTTACTCGATCTTGCAGTTGAAATTACCAGCTCAGAAGCAGGCTCAATTCTCTTGAAACGCGGGGATTACATTATCATTGAAGCAGCAGAAGGACCGAAAGCGAGCCTTCTTACAAACCTCAAGTTACCACTCGGGAGCGGCATTGCCGGGTGGGTAGCAAAGACAGGTGTTCCGCTTTTATCCAATAATGTCAAGAAGGACGAACACTGGGATAGCCGCATTGCAGAAGCAATTCAATATGAAACAAAGAATATTCTCTGCCTTCCCATAAAATCAGGGATCGAGGTCCTCGGGGTTCTCGAACTGATAAATAAGCGGAACAACAAAGATTTCGTACAGGATGATCTTGATATTTCATTGATTTTTACATCTTTTCTGGCACAAACCCTGGAAAACTCACGCCTCCTCCGGGAAATGAATAATAGGATAAAGGAGCTTTCGATATTGATAGAAACAAGCACCTTGATCGGTTCTACACTCGACCTGAAACAGTTGCTCCACATTATAATGGATAAATTGAAAGAGGTGATGCATGCCGAGGCGAGTTCAATCTTTCAGATTAATGAAGTGACGAATGAACTGTTTTTTCTCGTTGCCACCGGTGAGAAAGGACAGGAAGCGAAAGAAATCAGGGTTCCCTGGGGAAAGGGAATTGTTGGTTGGACTGCCGAGAAAGGTGAGATATTGAATGTACCTGATGTCACAAAGGACAAACGGTTCTTCATGGGAGTTGATGAAAAAACAAAATGGCAAACACGCTCCATTCTTGCGGTTCCCTTGAAAATAAAAGGAAAGATAATTGGAGTCGCCGAGGTTCTGAACAAAATCGGTGATGAGTCATTTGATGAGCGTGATGAGAAGATCTTTGAAGCAATCGGCAAACAGGCGGCAATTGCTATTGATAATGCCAGATTGTATACTGACCTTTCTGATCTTTTCAAGAGTTCAATACGAGCGCTCGTCAATGCTGTTGAAGCTAAGGATAAATACACATGGGGGCATACGGAACGGGTTACAGAGTATAGTATCATAATTGCGAAGGAGCTTGGCCTTCTTCCCGCTGAGATTGAGAGGATAGAACTGTCCGGTCTTTTGCATGACATAGGGAAAATAGGCATACCGGACAGGATACTTTTAAAGCCAGGCAAGCTCACCAATGAAGAATTTGAAGTGGTGAAGGAACATCCAATGCGTGCTCTAAAAATGTTGAAACCGATAAAGCAACTGATCACCGTTCTCGATGGAATACAATATCACCATGAAAAGCTTGATGGAACCGGGTATCCAGAAGGACTCAAGGGTGATACGATCCCGCTTGTCGCTCGTATCATCGCCATTGGTGATGCTTTCGATGCGATGACAACAGATAGACCCTATCGAGATGCTCTGACAAAGGAAGAGGCAATTCGAAGACTAAAACAGGACTCTCATACGCAGTTCGATCCGAAACTCGTTGAGGTTTTCCTTAAATGCCTAAAAAAGTGACAATGTAGCCGCAGGCTCCCCACATTTGTCATTCTGAAGGTTTTGTAAGAAACCCGAAGAATCTCGGTGTCAGATTCTTCCGCAGTCAATAAGCATTGCTTACTTCGAGATTGTTCCAGGGTCACTGTGATTAGTTTACTCAGAATGACACTCAGCCCCGGGCAATCGCTCGTGCAAGTTTTAGATCTTCTCTATCAGTAATTTTTATATTTCTTTCATCTCCATTAATAAAGACGGTTTCTATCCGGTAAGAAAGTAACAGGCTGGAATCATCGGGAAAGTCCCACCGCTTCCTTTTTCGTGCTCTCATATGTGCGTTCAGCAACAGCGAAAAGGTGAATGCCTGGGGAGTTTGTACTCTTACGATGTTTTTTCTATTAAGGAATTGTTTTCTTCTTTTTTCATAGAGAGCATCACGAACCGGAATTGAACAACTCACTGCTCCGAACCTCAAGGCATTTATGCATACAACCTCTATGAGCGTTTTTGTTACAAATGGTCTCGCCACATCATGAATAACAACAATATCGGGATTCAGGATTTTAAGAAATACAAGACCGTTGTAAACCGATGATTGACGAGTTCTTCCAGCAGGTGCAATTGCTGTGACCTTCTTTATTCGGTATTTATTGAGTAGATACTGGGCTTTCTTTTTCCATTTTTTTGGAAGGATAAGAACAATAGTATCTATCATTTTTGATGCTTCAAAGACTTGCAATGTCCTTATAATAACAGGATCATTATCCAGTTTCATAAACTGTTTTGGTATGTTTCCTCCCATTCGTCTGCCTTTACCACCTGCCACAATGATTGCACAGATTTTTTGTTTTGCCATTATTGTATACTCCTTTTCCTGCATCGTCCATCTTCCATCGTTTATTTTTCCGTTTTTAGTGCGCTTTCAAGGAGCATTTCACCGATTATCTGGTCATAGAAAACGCCCTTTTCCTTTTTTGCATAAGGAATGCCAATTACTCTTTTATTTTTCACGTTAAAGGATAGATCAAGAGTAAGAAGGTTTGGAATAATTGCTGTTTGCAATGAGATATACTCATCTTCTGCAATAGCAAGTGCATCAATTGCATTGTAAACACAGGATTCCATCTTTTTGTTCTTCTCGTAGAAGGAAAGAACAGGTTGTGCTCTGGTAAAAAGTTTTCCGATATCTGACGAGTATGCATACATCCCCGTGGTAGGGAATGATGGAACGTACACGGTAAAATCCTTCTGGTCTCTTATTTTCTTTTCTTTCTGTTTATTGAGAATTGTTTCAATGAGTGATTTATTGGTGAAAAGAATGTTTTCTTCATCCATGAAGTCTCTTCTGAAAACGAGGGGTAGATATACTTCCTTACCTTTGATCGAGATATCAAGACGGAATGACCAGAAAGGAAGGAACAGCTCTGGTTCAATATCCTTTTGTAGAATCGGCTGCGCAAAAAGGACTTCAATGGGTTCAAGGTTCTTTCCATTGAATTCCATGCCAGTGCCGCAGCATGTGCAGAAGTAAACCATATCCGTGCGTTCAGATGAAATCCGTGAACCGCATTTTGTACACTCCAGGGGGAGAAGATGAAAAAAGCTCATTGTTTTATCCAGATATAGAAAATGGTTAATAGTGCTGCAGCAATTCCAATCTGTTGTGTAAACAGATTACTACTTGTAATAAGAGATGCAGAAAAAATAGCCGATAGGAAAACAGCAGTGGTATCGAAAAGAAGACTATGCTTACTTGTTTTGCTTTTTTGCTTTTCGAGCGGTTTATCTGATATGGCGCTGCCTGAGATACCATTCACCGTAAAAAATAATAGCTGGTTGTTCAGTTTTACCTTGACTAATGCAAGCGGGAAATAGTAAAGATGCGTGCGTTGGCCAATAACCTTGAGGCGATGCCGAAGGGGTTTGTAGTCAATATAGAATGAAAGGCAGGTTGCTATGAATTTTTGCCTTATTCTGTTCTTTTGAATATATGGGGAATTATCCGGTGTTAGTATTTTTCCCCATGCAGACATATTTTCTTCATTGTATACCCGCATGAATGATTCGAGCTCAGTCTTTGTAACTTGCTCTTTTCTCCATCGAATATTCTGAAATGTAACCGCATTAAACAACATGTCTCTTTTAATGTTTATCAGTTTTTTTAACGGGAAACCGCCTGTACGTCTATTTCTTCTTACAGTGATATGACCTCCAGATGGTGTGGCAACTGTTTCGGTGACAATTGAGGTTTTTATGGGCGATAATCCAGCAATCCAACCTGTTACCTGCCCACTGCCTCCCCAGACCGGAAAATACAGGGTATCAACATCGATCACTCTGTAGTCAGTTCTTTTGATACCTTTATTATTGAGGAAGTGATAAACACTCAGACGAGGGTCTTTCATTTGCGGTTCAAAATAGTATCGTTCGATACCCTGGGCATGGTCAAGTATGAAATCCATGTCACAGTGAAAGCATTTAATCACACGGTCCTTTTCGCAGAACTGTACAGCAGCCCCACATTTTGGACAGAGTGTAGATATGATTCTAATTTTCATACGGAAACCTTTTCTGTAGGAAGAAGAAAAATCCAATGGCTGTTCCGCCTTGAACCAGAAGTTTCGCAACGATAGGGGAAATGAATATGCCTTCAAGCAGAAGGAGCGCCAGGAAGCCTGAAAATGCAATCTTTCGGAGCTTAGATGTTTGCTTTGATCTGGTTTGTACATTGGAATCAACAATGTTCCCCTGGACTGCATCGAGCCACATAACATCACCTGATAGTATAGTTATTTTCCAGAACGGAACATATACAAGAAGCATCTCTTCAACCAGTTTTGCTTTTTCTGCTTTCAACCTCTGGAGCACATCGGATAAGTTTTTTTCAGGTTTCCGAAAGGGAATTATCATGTTTTTCTGCACGGCAATCATGGTCCCTGATGGAATAGAAAACAGGGAAAAGGGTGGTGACTGAAGTGCAGAAAAAACGCTTTCGGTGAAAATACCATTTCTATCGCGCAAAAATCTATAGAACGGAAGGTAGAGAAACTCTTTTCGAATTATTGCATCATCCCGTTCTTTGTCGCAGAGGTACTGCTGTATAAGTACTCTTGCCGGTTCTTCCTCAATAGTTGGCTCAACTTTGTAGGTTTCAAGAAAAAGTTCTTTCTCGAATGTTAGGGGAGTATTACAGAATGGACAAATAAGTTGCATGCTTCTTGGTTGCAAGTCACAATTTCCACCACATTGCGGACATTCTAATTTCATCTTCCTATCTCAAGTCTCTGTGCGAGGAACGAAGGCAGTCCAGCGTTGAGGATTTTCTCCTGACACATTTTTATATCGTATGGGATTCTGAAAAAGGTGATTTTATTGAGAGCGG
Source organism: uncultured bacterium (assembly GCA_965369615.1). Classification (GTDB taxonomy): domain Bacteria; phylum Hydrothermota; class E44-bin80; order E44-bin80; family E44-bin80; genus SOKD01. The sequence goes on from CBDUQV010000016.1 coordinate 16,322, forward strand.
TATCAAAGATAACGTACGACGATTCTGGATTACCATCACGCGGTTGTCCTACACTCCCGGCATTGATGATATATCTTTTCTTTTCTGTGCACGCGAATGAGTTGTCAATGGAGGAACCTATTTTATGCTCCTGATTAATAGTGAATGTGACCGGTTGGTGTGAGTGTCCAACAAAACAAAGCCAATTATCAAAGAAGCCAAATTCTCTGATCGCATCATTCATACTCAATATGTAAGCCCATGAATCAGGGTATGAGGGTGTTGCATGTACAAAAAGCTTATTGTTATGATTCAGCAGCAAAGGGAGGGATTTCAGGAATGCAATGTGTTCCGGCACCATAACTGTCTTTGTCCATTCAATTGCTTTTATAGCCGCATTATTAAAGTGTGCGATGTTGGCAAGTCCACAAACACCGAAGTCGTGATTTCCTGCAACAAATTTGCCCGTAAGGTTTCGCATGATATCGATGCATTCGTTCGGATTTGCCCCGTAGCCGACGATATCTCCAAGACAAATATATTCATCGACATGTTGCTTTCGAGCAGAGTCGAGAATAGCCTGAAGAGCTTCAAGGTTACTGTGAATATCAGATATAATCCCGATTTTCATTTGTTTTGATCACAAAGAGAGATTTATTTCTCTATAAGGTTTTCCCTTCGCACAATCTCATCGAGGATACCATTTACAAATTTTCCGGAATTTTCTGTTGAATACATTTTTGCTATTTCGATAGCTTCATCGATTGATACCTTAACGGGAATATCAGGGAAGTAGAGAATTTCTGTTGCGGAGAATCGTAAAATACTCCTGTCTATGGTTGCCACTCGTTGAAAATCCCAGTTCTGAATAATTTCCATCAATATGTTGTCGGTGCCTTTTAGATGGTGCATCGTTGCTTCCAGTAGTCTCTGTGCATAATCCTTAGTTTCTTTGCTCAAGTCGGTGTTATTCCTAATGTTTTGCAGGAGGCAATCTGTATTCTCTCCGGTCATTTCAAAAAAGTAGAGTGAATTGAGTACGACTTCACGTGCATTTCTTCGATGTCCCATGAATCTCCGTGATTATGAAATTTTCTTAAAAAGGTTTGCCAGTTCAATTACGGTGAGAGCTGCATCCCACCCCCTGTTGCCTGCTTTTAAGCCTGCGCGTTCAATAGCCTGGTCAGTACTGTCCGCTGTAACGACGCCAAAACCAATTGGAATTCCGGTATCAAATGAAGCCTTTGCAATGCCCTTGGTGGTTTCCTGGGCAATATAGTCAAAATGAGGTGTTTCTCCTCTCACAAGTGCACCGATGCAGATAAGCACATCAAATTTACCCGATTGGGCAATCTTTTTGGCAGTGAGCGGAAGTTCGAAAGAGCCCGGTACCCAAAAAAGCTTTATCTTTTCTTCATCGCCATCATGTCTTTTAATGCAATCTATTGCGCCTTCCAGCAACTTTTCAGAAATAAACCGGTTGAATCGTGAAATGATGATTCCGAATTTCAAGTCCTTTGCAATCAGGTTTCCTTCGCTTGCTTGTATCATAATAGCTCCTTATTTTGAGTTAAACACTTTCCAGCAGGTGTCCAAGTTTCTTCTTCTTTGTTTGCAGGTATTCCTTGTTTATTTCGTTTGGGCAAACTTCAATGGGGATACGTTCGGTTATATAGAGTCCATAACCTTCAAGCCCGACGACTTTTTTAGGATTGTTGGTGAGAAGCCGAATGCTTGAGAGACCAAGATCAGCGAGTATCTGAGCACCTATTCCATAATCTCTGAGGTCAGGTGGAAAGCCAAGCTCTTCATTTGCTTCAACCGTATCAAGTCCTTGCTCCTGAAGCCGGTAAGCCTTTACTTTATTGAGAAGACCGATGCCTCTTCCTTCCTGTTTCATATAGAGGAAAACACCTGCACCTTCTTCTTTGATCCTCTTGAGTGCGGAGCGAACCTGTCCGCCACAGTCACACCGTTGTGATGCAAATACATCACCCGTGAGACATTCTGAATGAACCCTTACGAGGACATCCTTTTTTCCTTCCACCATGCCTCTGATGAGTGCAATGTGAACAATATCCGAAAGGGTATCCCTGTATGCAATGATCCTGAAATCACCATATTCTGTTGGGAGGTGCGCTTCTGCTTCCCTTATTACAAATTTTTCTTTTTTCTTTCGATATTCAATGAGTGCTGCAATGGAGACGAGTATAAGGTTAAATTTTCTTGCTATCTTTTTAAGCTTTGGTAATCGAGCCATCGTTCCATCATCGTCCATTATTTCACAGAGTACTCCTGCGGGATAGAGGGCGGCGAGTCTTGCTAAATCGACCGCCGCTTCAGTATGTCCTGCTCTCTTGAGTACTCCCCCTGGAAATACACGTAGTGGAAAGATGTGACCTGGTTTGGCGAGATCTTCAGGTTTGGTTCGCAAATCTATTGCGGTGAGGATTGTTTGCGCCCTATCATGTGCACTGATTCCCGTTGTTGTCCCGCCAACTGCATCGATGGAAACAGAAAAAGCGGTTTTCAGTTTTGCAGTATTCTTCTCTACCATGATGGGTATCTGGAGCTCATCAAGTCTTTCTCCCTCCATAGAAAGGCAAACAAGCCCTCGTCCATGTTTTGTCATAAAATTGATTGCATCGTGGGTTACTTTCTCTGCCGCCATTATCAAGTCACCTTCATTCTCTCTACCTTCATCGTCCACCAGTATAATAATGTTGCCTTTCTTAATTTCTTCAATCGCTTCCTCAATCGTATTCATATTTTTCTCCCCAAAAAATTGATTTTTTGATTTCATTGATTTCTATTAGATTGCATAGATTAATCACATAAACGATTTTTATTAAGATATTTTTCAATATATTTTCCCATTCTGTCAACCTCAATATTAAGTATATCTCCTGATTTCCTCCGGGATAGATTGGTGTGCTCAATTGTGTATGGTATAAGTGTTACACTGATCCTGTTGCTTTTCATTTCTTTAACAGTCAAACTAACCCCGTCAATTCCCAATGAGCCATTCTCAATGATGTAATGAGATAGCTTACGGGGAACTTCTATCTTCAGAGTAGTCTGCATTCCGCGCTTAATCATTGACAGTATTCTTCCGGTACCATCAACATGACCTTCAAGCATGTGACCCTCTAATCTATCACCAACTTTGAGGGGGAATTCGATATTAACCGTTCCGTTTTTCTTTACCAATGATAGGTTTGTCCGTGTGAGCGTGTCCCTGACAACGTAAACAGAGAATGTTTTGTCATCAAAGTCAATAATGGTG
>CBDUQV010000017.1:0-17794 GCA_965369615.1 uncultured bacterium
GATATACATAAGAAAAGAGGATTATGATAAGGCGGATTATCATCTGAGAAAGGCGATTGAAATTGATAAGAATTACTGGGACGCGCGTCACGACATTCAGAATATTATGTGCGTCCGTGAGGAAAAAATGAAACTAAAGGATCACCCCAATGATGTCGCTGCCCTTCTGAGGTATGGAAGAGCACTCTGGCATATGGATGATTATGGACGCTCCATTGAGGTTTTAAAGAGACTCATTGCAACAAGACCTGATGATGGCATTGCTCTGTCCTATCTTGGGTATAGTTATACTGAATTAGGGAATTACCAGGAAGGCAAGAGATACCTCGAGAAAGCATATACGCTCAATCCTATACCAAACCTGAGAGCGTGGATTCTGTATAATGAAAGCCTAAAAAGGCTTGCCATTGATCCAGCAGATGCGGGTGCTTACCTGAAATCTGGTGAAAGCAATCTCTACTGGGAGTACTACTACAGTGCATTGAGTGACTTCGAAATTGCACGGAAATTGGGTGCTGACACCATGCTTATCTATGATATGCTTACTCTTGCGCGAAAAGGGAATGAAGCGAAGAAATTTTATGATACTTCAACTGACTATTACAATAGGTCAGAATACGAGAAGGCTATTGAATATGCGTTAAAATCCCTGGAACTTTACCACCAGACAGGAGGGAAACAGGGGGTATTGTCAGCATTGCAAAGGCTGGGATGGTGTTATGCGGGATTATTCAAACACGAGGAAGCTCTTGCGTACTATGAAAAAGCGGGAAAAGTTGCTGATGAACTTTTTGATGTTCCCAAAAAAGCACATTATGTATCGGCTGTGGGTGATTACTACTGGAACCTCGGGGATTTTGAAAATGCCCTGAAGTACAAGCGAGAGGCGAAAAAACTGTACCATCAGGAATTTGATTATGTTAATGAAGCATCCGTAATATCGAATATAGGAACTCTGGTTGGGAACCTGGGGGAATTTGATGAAATGGTTGACAATTACAAGAGGGCACTCGAACTGCACAAAATGACGTTGTATTACTCGGGTGAAAGTTCATCTCTCAACAGTCTTGGCTGGGCTTACATTGGCGATGGTGACTATTCACAAGCTCTCGAGTATCAATTAAAATCACTTGCAGTAGCAAGGAAATACAATGATAGATGGAACGAACTGCGTGCATACGGAGCCATTGGCTCAATTTACAGCGACCTTGGTGATTCGCTCAATGCGATTCAGTATTTGAAGTACTACCTGGCAACTGCAACTGCTCTTGGAAGTAAGGAAACCAGAGCGAATGCACTGAATAGCCTTGGCCTTGTTTATCTTGATTTGTTCAGCGATTACGATCAAGCGCGCGAATACTTTTCTGTATCCCGGGACCTGTCAAAATTGATCGGGTACGACCTGGGTGTTGGTGTGTCAATATCAAATATTGGTGTAACCTACTCCCGGCAGGGTAGATGCGAAGAAGCACTTGAGTACCAGAAGGAGGGACTTGGGATCGTGAGAGGCGTGCATTCGAAGTATACTGAGATGCAGGGACTTAATGAAATAGGCGAAACATATCAGATACTCGAAATGTACGATATGGCGCTTGAGAGTCATCTTGAAGCAATTGAAATTGCAAAATCATTTGGGGAGAGAAATTCACAGTGGATGTATGAATTCAATGCAGGGAAAACCTATGAAGGAAAAGAGGATTTACAGAATGCGGTGAAATACTACAAAATGGCAGCAGTAACTCTAACAGGTATAAAGAAAAAGATAAAAAGCGAAGAACTGAAGAAGCAATTTGGAGACCTTCAAAGACAAACTGAAGTCTATAAGAGGCTCATTGACCTTCTCATACGGATAGGTAAACCGGATGAAGCAATAAAGTACATTGAGGAGAGCAAATCAAAGATTGTCAAGGATGCGTTTGGTGATATAAAACCGAAGACGGACAACAGAGAATTAAATGTGACGCTTGAGGAGGTAGATAAGATCGAAAAGAAGCGGGAAGCGCTTGAGAAAGAGCTTGTCGAAGAAAAGAAAAAACCAAAAGAGAAACAGGATAAAACGAAAATTGATAATTTAAGCAGTACACTTGCCAGTACTGAAGGTGAATTTAATCAATGGATGATGAAATTGAAGTTTCAGAATCGACAGATGTTTGACGCACTTACCATAAAGCCAACAACACTGGGGGATGTGCAACATATCATTCCCGAGAATACTGTGCTACTTGAATACTTTATTTCTTCAGATAAAATTTATATTTTCTGTATCGGTAAACAGTACTTCATTGCAAAATCGGTTGATGTCACTGAAACGGAAATAACAGGACTCATAGATTATTACATGGGCATTGTGAAGGACCCGCATTCGGATATTTCGGAAGAACTCAATGAGCCTGCGATGAAACTGTATGAGTATCTGATGGAACCGGTGGAAGAAGAGATCAGTCGTTTTGAGAATATAGTCATTGTTCCTTTCGGTGCATTATACTATTTGCCATTTCATGCGCTGGTGCATGAACGTGATGGTAGGGTAGAATATCTCATTGAATGGAAACGCATATCGTACACAACGTCGGCGACATTTGCTGATGTGCTCAATTATAAGCGGAAGGAGATAGAGAAATTAATTGCAATGGGAAACCCGGATGGGAGTTTACCTGCGGCATCGAAAGAGGTAGAGATATTGCGGGATCAGATATTCAAGAAAGATGCAATCATCTGGACACTTGATGAAGCTACAAAAGATAAATTCCTTAAATCTGCAAAGGATTATGATGTTATTCATCTGGCAACGCATGGTAATATGCAGAGTAATCCTCTTGAATCATACCTCTTGTTTGCCGGAGACACTGAGGATGAGCAGCGTTTGACACTCCTTGAGGTTGCAGGATACACTGCATTGAGAAATAAAACCACTCTGGTTTTTCTGTCAGCTTGTCAGACTGCAACTGAGAAAGGGAGGGGTACTGGCTCAGAGCTGATTTCTCTTGCGGAAGCATTTGCCATGGCTGGTCCACCAACGCTTATTGCGACACTCTGGGAGGTAAATGATGTGTCAACGAGTAAACTTGCTGTTAAGTTTTATCATGTACTGAGACGTGAAAAAAAGGATAAACTGGAAGCACTGAGAAGGGCACAACTTGCTTTACTTAAAAGCGATAAATATTCCCACCCGTTTTTCTGGGCGCCATTTTTGCTTATCGGGAGCTGGAGATAGACTTCACCAGGACCGTTGTTTTTCAAATACTGAAAAGATATTGACAGATATAGGGTTTTGTGGTACAGGGATGCATACTATGTTTGTAAGAAAAAAGGTTTTTTTTCTTTCCAGTCTCATTTTTCTTTTTGTGCTCAATCTCATTTTATCCGGGGAGCATGAAGTGGCAGTGGCAATTGTAACTTCATTTGCAGGAAGCGTTAGCATAGCAAGAGATGGTGAGAGCATAGTTCTTGATGCGATGATTGAATTGTATAGTGGAGATAAAATTGAAGTAGGAAGTGACGGGAGGATAGTTGTCCTGTATACATCCGGAAAATTTAGATCAGTGGGTTCTGCGACTTCTTTTATTATTGAACCGGTGAGAGGTCCTGAGGTTGGAGAGATTGTGGATACAGACACCGATGGTGGTTCGGAGGAGTTTGAGCCGCTTTTTGCATTCAAGGCTGCTTCGGAAAGGCTTGAGGGAAGAAAAAGTGTGAGGACAATTGATACAACAGGAGTATTTATACTCCATCCGGGAAATTCCAGTATTATGGAGGAGAAACCGGAATTCATCTGGACATCTGTTGATACAGCAGAGGAATATGAATTAAAAATACAGCGAATGGGTAAGGTGATTGGAACTGCAATAATTAGTGATACAGTTTTTTCCTATCCTTCAGACTGGCAGGCTCTTGAGCGGGGGAAAACATACATTATGAAAATAGAGGGCAAAAAAGAAGATATTTCTTTTACCTCAAGAACGGTGCGATTCAAGGTGTTATCTGAAAAACAGATGGAAAAACTTGAGAAAGACAAAAAATCGATAGAAATGGTTGCACCTGATGAAATATCATCACGGTTGTTGCTCGGTGAATTGTACAAAGAGAACAGGCTTCTCTTTCTTGCAATCAAAGAATACGAAGAATTAATATCTCTTGCTCCGGGAATTCCTGAATTTCACAGATCACTCAGCATGGTTTATAAGGATTTTGGGCTTAATAAAGAAAGCAATTTCGAACTTAATGTGTATAAAGAACTCAAGAAAGGCAACTAATGGTTTTCCAGCTATTATGCATTGCTCTGTGCGTTTTTCTCAAAACGGATGTTTCCAATAGCCATGAAATAACCATTGCTGATTTAGAAAAAAACCTTTTCAATGCTGACTCGCTTTTTGAAATAGAGCAATTTGAGGAATCTCGCATTCTTTTCCAGAAAGCACTTGTGGATGCGAGAACGCTGGATCGGATGGATCTTGCAGCTTATGCTTTGAAAGGACTGGGAAATATTGCCTATACATTCTTCAATTTGGAAAAGGCTGAGCACTATTACAGGGATGCTCTCGAAATATTTCAGGGAGATGGTGATAGGAGAGGGGAGGTGAAAATTTATAATAACCTTGGGATTATATCCGAGGAAAGAAGGGCGCACAAAGAAGCATTGAAATACTACAGGAATTCGCTGGACATATTGGAAAAATCGCATCTTAATGGAATTGAAGACAGAAAGGATAAGGTTGCACTGTTGGGAAATATTGGTCACCTCTTTGAAGTTCAGGTTGATTTGGATTCTGCGTTGTATTACTACAGGATATCGTATGAAATGGCACATAAAATTGGATATGTTAGGGGTGAAGCAGATGCTCTTCACAATACAGGAAATGTCCACCATAGAATCCTGGAATTTGACAGTGCGCAAATCTATTACGGGCGATCGATGAAAATTTTCGAAACAGCAGGGAATAATAAGGCAGTTGCCGATAATTTGAGGGAACTTGGTGCTGTGAAGCGAAAACAGGGACGGTACGGAGAAGCTCTGGCGCTCCTTGAGCAAGCATTGAAAATATTGAGAGAAATACAGGAAGAAGGTCAGATCAGGGGGGAAGCAGAAACAATTAATAGTATGGCTCTTGTGTATCAGGAGATCGGTAAACACAAAAAAGCTCTTGAGTACTTGAAGGAAGTAAAAGGATTGTATGAACTGAGAAATGATTCCGTTGGCACAGCCATTGCACTCGAAAATATTGCCAATACCTATTTTGAATTGAGCATGCAAAACAAAATGTATGCAGATTCTGCTGTGAATTATCACAACAAAAGTTTAATCATCTTCAGAAAGACAGGAGAAAAAAAAGAGGAAGCAAATGCTGTAAACAATAAAGGGCTTGTTTTTCAAAGAACAGGGAATGTGGATAAAGCGCTTACCTTTTTTAATGAAGCGCTATCGCTTCATAAAGAAATGCATAACACTGTTGGACAGGCATATGCGAATAGTAACATTGGAAATGTGTATATGATTCAACAGGATTATGATAAAGCCATTTACTATTATCAGGTATCAATTGGTTTAATAGAGAAACACAAGCTCCCCGTATTGAGGGCAACCTCCTTTGCATCCCTTGGGATTGCGTACAGAGATAAAGAACAGGACAATGAAGCTATCAACATGTTGAAAACAGCAATTGATATTATTGAAGACATCCGCGGAGGGCTCGTAACACAGGAGTTTAAATCTTCTTTCATTGAAGATAAAATACGAATATATGAGGAATTGATTGCTCTTTTACTTAAGAAAGGCAAGATTGAAGAGGCATTTCATTATGTTGAACGGGCAAAAGCGCGGGCGCTGCTTGATCTTATCGGAGGGAAAGCGATTGCAATGAAAAAACTCCCATCGGAGATACAAAAGCTTGTTGATTCAGAGAAGAAACTTTCCCGAAAATTGGAGTTTCTTGATGATGAGGAAGAGAGGAGAGATGTATTTATCGCATATAAAGATGTTTTGAACGAGTTACAGGACAAATATCCGGAATACCATTCCTTGAGAAGAGTGGAGCCATTGGACCTAAAAACGTTTCAAGGAAAGATTGACGAAAAAACCATTGTTCTGGAATATTTCCTCTGTCACAAAGGTATCTACCTTTTTGCTATAGACCACAAGAATATGAGTGCTCAGAAACTGTCAATTTCTCCCCATGAACTCTATAATAAAGTGGAAATGTTCAGGTCCAGTATTCTTGATTTTGAGACCGTCACCTCGATTGGATGGGACCTGTACCGTCAACTGGTAATGGTTGTGGAGGATGAATTGAAAGATAAAGAGCGGGTTTGTATTATACCGCATGGAATACTACATCACCTTCCCTTTACTGCTTTGATTGTTGCAGAAGATTCGATGACCTATTTTGTGGAGAGGTATAACATTTTTTATGCTCCATCAGGCTCTGTATTTGCTATTGCACATGAAAAGAATACAGGAAAGAAGAAGAAATCGGTTATTTTTGCAAAATCTGATTTTTCTGACCACAGTGGATGGAGCGACCTGGCGGGAACAGTAATGGAAAAGGAAATCCTCGTGAAGAAAAAACTGCTTCCTGGAGTTACAACATATGTAAACCTGGAAGCAACAGAGGATAAACTGAAGGAGGTTATTGGTCAGTATGATATAATCCATCTTGCTACACATGGAGAACTGAATAGAGAACAACCTCTCCAATCAAGAATACTTCTAACATTAACAAAAAAGAATGATGGAAGTCTTACCGTCAGGGAAATATTTGGGCTTGACCTTTCGTCTTATCTTGTTACACTCAGTGCCTGTGAAACAGGTGAGATCGGGAGTTATATTGCAGGAAAGGAATTCTCTTCTGGCGATGACCTTGTTGGATTGACCCGCGCCTTAATCTTTGCGGGAACGCCATCGGTCATTGCATCGCTGTGGTACGTAAGTGATGCTTCGACGGTGCTTTTAATGGAGAACCTCTATAGGAATTTGAAAAAAAGAGATAAAGCTTTTTCTCTTTGTGAAGCACAACGTTATATGATACAACAGACAGATTATTCTTTGCCTTTTTTCTGGGCACCATTTGTTCTTTTTGGTGATTGGAAGTGAAATAAGGGATTTTAGTACTATTATGAAAGGAGGTGACAGCAGTAAGATCGGCTCTTCCGCAGAGAATGAGCACCATTAACTCATAGTAGCATCCTTCGGGAGGATGCAGAACAAGAAAGGAGATATAATGAAAAACGCAAGAATACTGGTACTTACCCTACTCATTGTAGCGATTTCGCTTGTAGCGTATTCCGCGATTTCCTTTGCCGAGGATAAAGGAAAAGACGACAAGGTTTCAGGGAAGGCAATGAAGACGCCCATGGAAATGCTAAAATACAAGAATATCATGGGTAGTTTTGGTGCCGAGTATCATTACCTTTCAGATGTAGGCGAGATGATTGATACGGGGAGAGAACACAGAGATGGTAATACGCTTTTGGCTGCAGCCATGCTCCTCTTGAGTGCGGAAAAAGATGCGGAGAAGCAAAGTTCAATTATCACCACTGAAGTGCTTTTGAAGGAGATAGGTGAACTTGCAAAAGAGCAGAAAAATGCTAAACTTGCAGAAAAAATTGCTGATTTTTACGAAGATGGAACATTTGGCATGGGTGACAAAAAGAGTGCCGATGAATTAAGGAAATTAGCAAAACAGTATGAAGCTGCAGCTTCGCAGAGAGCGGGAACAGGAACGGTTATCATCAATAATGATACTCCATACTATATCAGGATCTACGTCGATGGTTACGATAGAGGAACTCTTTATTCGGGTAATGTTGGGTGGATTACCGATGTTGGTTCCGGGAATGTTGATCTCTATGGATATGCTCCCTATACCGATTATGAATGGGGTCCAACAAACGGTTATCTGTCTGCAGGCGGAACATATACCTGGAATCTTATTTTCACAGATTATTAATTCTCCATTGAGCGCTGGTGTCCTCGTTTGAGGACACCAGCAGGAGATGAAGGAGAGAGGTATGAAATTTCTCTGTTTTATGACGCTTATTCTTGCTGTAATGCTCATCAATGCTGTATATGCTCAGCAATCAGGAGATTATTATGCGGCAGGCAACAAGTTTTTCAGAGACGGAGAGTACGAGAAGGCTCTTGAGCAGTATACCAGAGCGATTCAGCTGGATCCAAGAAATGCAAACTATTACGCTTCACGAGGAGCCACGTATGGAAAGCTTGATCTGCACGTAGAAGGATTGGAAGAATTGAAAAAGGCGGTTTCCCTCAATCCGAAAGCGGAGGAACCGTACTTCCTTATAGAATCATTCTTTGCCAAACTACAGAGAATTGATGATGCACTCTTGTATTTTAGTGAAAGGAATAAAGTAACACCGAACAATGCTGTTATTCATGTGAACCTCGGCTATGTATATTACAGGAAGGATGAACTTGAGATTGCTGCCTCGGAGATGAGGAAAGCTATTGAAATTGATTCTGTGCACCCATTAGCATATACCGGACTCGGTGTTGTTTATCTTTCAGATAATAAAGACTCTGAAGCGCGAGTGGCGTTTGAAAAAGCCTTATCAATTCGACCTGATTATCCTGAGGCACATCTCTACCTTGGTATCATATACCGACGGGCAGGGAAGGAATTGGAATCCAAGGAGGAGATCGAAAAAGCATATGCAATGAAACCGCAATTAAAAACGGTAAACCTTACCGGTACACTGCCAATACGGGGAAGGAAGTCAGCAATCCCGATTCTTTCACTGTTGCCCGTTGATTTTCAGAGGGGAGTGGATGTTGGTTATCGAAACATAAAATTGAACCTTGGTATAGGTATTACGAATATTGAAGATGAAAACTGGTATACTCTGACAACACATCCGGAGATCGATTATCCTTATTTTGGTGCAAAGACTTCGCTGGAGTTTCTCATGAATGGGCAGGGCAGACTCCGTGAAACAGATCTTGAATATACCAAAATACTACAATACGTGAGATTGGGAAGTGCAGGAAAGCCATTTTATATTTTGGGTGGAAAAATCAACGATTACACTCTTGGATATGGTTCTGTTGTGCATAGTTACATGAATCAATCGGATGAATCCAACAGGAGGATCGGTGCGTTACTTGCGGTGAAGAGCCCTTTTGCAACATTTGATGGTATGCTGAATGATATTCAGAAACCGGATGTTTTTGCAGGGAGAGCTGGATTCAAACTGTTTCAAAACCTGGAGGTGGGAGCATCTATTGCGATGGATGTAAATCAGGATGGAAACAATGAAACTGAAGATGATGCAGCTACCATTTACGGAGGTGACATAACCCTCAATTTCTCTTTTTCTCATACCATGCATGCTGGTCTTGTGGCGGATATAGCCCAGATTGATGGTTACGGTATGGGCACTCTATCCGGACTCCTTCTTCTTATCCAGGGCAGCAACATCACCTCTCCGAAATTCAGCCTCTTTGCTGCTTATATTTATAGCGGTTCAGGATATGAATCAGGATTTTTCAATGCTTTTTATGAGAAAGAGAAACGACTATACTCAGTTAGCAATATGACGAAAACAGAGTTATTGAACAGCAAATATGCAGAACCAACAGGCGGAATATACTCAAAGATCTCAGTTGATCTTCCTCCTGTTTTTACTGTAGGCGGGACATATCAAAGTGTATTTGATGTGGATAGTAGCGGAACAGTATACCTGGTAAGCACATTTCTTCCAAATACTAATCTCATTGCACGTGTGGCTTTTTACAGAACCGCGATTGCTTCGGTTGAAGAATCATTTACGTTTGATGAGAATACCGTTACCCATGCAATGTTCGGGTACTGGTTTACGAGATACACTGCCTTTATGCTGAATTACCAGTGGACCTATGTGTGGGATGAGGATGAGCAAAAGTACATAACGCAAGAAAGAATTTCTCCTGTACTCCACATTGCGACCCAGTTCTAAAAAAAGAGAAAACAGAAAATAAGAATTTGTTTGTAAGCGGAACTTGTCTATCGATATCAGGAAACCCATTCTTTCATGTAACCGCGGACGTACTAAAAAGTGGTGTCGATGCCAAGGTGTATCTTGCCCTTCATTGGTGCTCGTTCTTCACCAAGCGCATATTCAATTGAGAGTATCCCTAACTTCGTAGCGAATTTTGACCCAACGCCGAACCCATCTTTATAATAATTTGTTGTTACGTTATGCGGATAGGAAGTGGTTTTGAAGTACGCAGCATCATAGAAAAAATAAAGCCTTGATTTCTTTGAGACAATGAAACGGTATTCCGGACTTATACGTAGTAGTTGAATGGTTCTGAACTGTCTTTCCCGGTAACCGCGCAGACTATTGTAACCACCAAGGGTAAATTGTTCATACTCGGGAAGTGGAGGTTCACTTGTTCTTGATGCCTTTCCGGAAACGAGGAAGGAGAGTACATTATTGGCAAAAAAGGGAGTAACGTTGAGCAGATCAAGGCTAAATTTCATTATGTCAATTGATGTCTTTTTGCCGTACTCGGTAGAGAAGTGGTAATCGATACCCTTCCTTGGATTCGGCACATAATCCATGGTACAGATTCGTAATTCCGTACCGAAAGAATATTTTTTTGCAGGCGGGATATCAATAGCTGCCGGTGAAAATTTTTCCCAGCCGGTAAAAATGCTGAGCGAGAGGTTAACGGATACATCCGTTGTTACCTTTAATTGAGCTTTCGAAAAGGTGTACATGGTATCTTCAATCAGGTGAAAAAGCGAGAATCCCACCGTTGTCATGCTTCCAAAAACCCATGGCTCAGTATATGTCACATCAAGTTTTGTATAGGGCGGTAAGTGTTTTGCCCATTTGACGCGGAGCGCTCTCCCTGTGCCAAAAAGGTTGAGCATTTCAGCGGTAATGATACCGATATACCCCCCGGTTTTCTCTTCTGTTGGCGGGATGTAACCAATAATACCGCTCATCCTGTTTGATTTTACTTCTGTGATGGAGACGAGGATGTCAAGTATTCCGCTCTCTGTTCCTCTTTTAAGGCAAAATGTATCGGTAATAGCAATGAAGGGAAGTTTTTCAAGCCATACTCTGCTTATGTGTAACTGGCGCTCGGAGAAGTATTTCCGCTTTGGAATTCTCATCTGTTTTTGAATAATGTAGTCCTTGGTAATGGTATTGCCCTGAACAAGGACATTTCCCCACCGAAGTCTCGGACCCTCCTCGATTTCGAGTCCTATATCGACTGTTTTTTCACTGAGCGTGAAATACGCAGGGACTATTCTTGCAAAAGGAAAACCGCTATTTCCATAAAAATCAAGAACATTGGAGACACTTTGCTCAAAATCACGCAACACAAATGTTCTCCCCCTGTGAAGATTCAGAAGCTCGAGAAAAATGGTATTCTTTACGAACCTGTTTCCCTTAATTTTAACAGCTCCGATTCTGTAGAGTGCACCCTCTGTAATGCTCAGAACAAGAATATTTTTATGAATCTCATACGTAAGGGATACGTCGAGATATCCTTTACTTTTATAAAATGCGAGAATGCGTTGAATCCTTTTTTCTACATCATTCTGCTCTGAAATTACAGGATGCGTGAGTTCCAGTTTCCTTATAATTTCTTCTTCAGAAAAGAGGTGAGTGCCTTCAATTTTTATTGATGTAATTGGTTGTAAGGAGACAAGGGATGCGAGGAGAAGGGGAAAAAGATAAGCCATTTTCTCCTACATCGGGTCAAGAAAAAGATAGGGGCGCCAGGTAGGATGGGGAACATTTACGATATTATGGATGAGATAGAAGAAATGCGGTTTCCTCGGAGCCCGCATAAGTTTAGCTCCGGATTCTGTTGGTGTTCTGTTTCCTTTTTTGGTATTGCAGCGTACGCATGCACAGGTAAGATTCTCCCATGTATCCTTGCCATTCAATGTTTTCGGGATGATATGGTCAACGGTCATAGGTCCGATTTTTGTACCGCAATACTGACAGCGGTACGCATCTCGTTTGAGGATATTTTTCCGCGTTGGAGAAATTGTTCTTCTTGATATCCTGACATAATTTCTGAGGCGGACAACACTGGGAACCGGAAAGCTCTTGTCGATAGTATTAAGGTGCACTCCTTTATATATTTCAATGATCTGTGCCTTACCAAGGTATGAAATGATAAATGCTTTCTTAACGTGCGTTACACTGAGTGGCTCGTAGTTCTGATTAAGAATAAGAACTTCTCGTGAAAGTGAATTATTGTTAATCATTCTATGTCGTCTTTTGAGACTTCGATTTCCTGGTCGTAATAGATTATTTTAAGTTCAAACGGTAATACTGCACTGTCTGCATATGATATGGAAATGATGATATCATTTTCGTAACGGGAGATCTCAATATCTTCATCAATAAGGACAAAACCGGAATCTTCCGCTCTGAATTTCAGCTTTCTGCGTATCTTTTCATCCGGATCTGAGGAGGTGTACTTTACGATTGCTTTTGCCTGGTCAAGGAGTGTGCTGTATCGCACTCTCACGCCAAATATGATAATATAAGACCATATACCGTATCCAATAAGCAAGGCGAGAACAATGAGAAAAATCTTTTTCCACATAAGAGCTCCTATAATTTATTAATCATCTCCATACCACAGAAGTTGCTGTGTATTTTTAATTTTTGCGTCAGAACGTTTTATGCCACTTGCTGCATAAGACCCCCATTGTGCATTCCCGCATGCTTTTCCGTACCAGTTTTTGCCTGTCTTGTAGTGGCTAATTGCTTTCTTGTATTTCTTTGATGAACGGGCGGCATCACCGTATCCGAGATATACATCTCCATTCATGCAGTTTAGTCCTGCATTGTTGGGGGCAACACCAAATGCCTGTGTTATATATTTCTGCGCTGAGCCATAGTTCCTTATTTTCAGGTACATATTAATTATGTGATAGTAGGGAATGAGCTTATTAGCACTTTTTTCAACAGCAATAACGAGGTATTCTGCAGCTTTTGAGTATTTTCTCAACCCTTCATACGATTTTGCAATTTTTATGTAGATCGTCCCGAATTCTGATAAATCAGGCTCAATTTTCAAGTACGATTCAACTGCCTCGCTGTACTGCTTACAATCAAAGTATGCATCTGCCAGGCTGAACTGTACTTCAATGTCCTTTGGAAATTCTTCAGCGACTTTTTCAAGAAGTCTTACTGCTTTTTCGCACTTTTTGTTTTCAAGATATATTTTACCGAGTGCAAATGAGATAGCGCGGTTCTCCGAATCCAGTTTGAATGCGATTTCGTAGAATGTCTCAGCTTTGGTGTAATCCTTCATCTTTTCGTAAGCAAATCCCTTTCCATGGTAAATACTTGCATCTGTGGAGTCGATTTCCATTGCCCTATCATATGCTTCAATTGCCTTGCTGTATTCGCCAATTTTTGCAAAGAGCGAGCCGAGTCCAATGTAGCCCTTTATTGTTCCCGGTACATTCTCTATGAGGGTTTTGTACGTTTCCTCTGCGAGCCCATACTGCTGCATATCTGTATATACCTGTGAAAGTCCGAGGTATGCGTCGACGTAATGAGAACTGCATTCAACAGCCTTTTCGAAATTAATCCGGGCATCCTCGTACATCTTCATTTTTTTATATTCAAAACCAATATTGTAATGTTTCTTGCATTCGCTCTGTTTTTTCTCTGGTTCATCCGTTTTTATCGTTTGTTTCGGAGCGCAACCAAGGATGAGCGCAAGGAACAGATAAAAAAGGCACTGCTTGGGCATTGTGATCCTCCTCATTACTTTCCTTTCTTTTTCTTGTCGTTTTCTTCTTCTTTCTTTTTCCTGATGAGTGATGGTCGGGCAGACACCGTTGTTTTGTTTATATCCGTTGCCTTTGCTTTCACGAAGTAATTCAATTCAGGATCTCCGGTTGAGTAGAACGGCTCTTCCGAGAAAGCACGTTTTATCTCTTTCTCCCATTGAGAGATGCTATCACCACTCGGTGTTCTGAACCTTTGCATGTATGGTGTAAGGGTTTGTTCAAGGTCTATATTATTTGGTGGGTAAGAATTGTGTTTGATATAATATTCTTCAAGTGCGTTCCGAATAAGCTTTATTGCTCTATCGGCTTGTTGTATTCGCGCAATGTCAGAAACTGTTCCCTTCCTTTCGCAGCTCGAAACAGTCATGATAAGGAGAATTAATAAAGAAAAAGTGATTATATGCTTCATTACTGCTCCTTTCATCAAATCAGGTTAAAAACACAACAGAAAATAGCATACACGGAATGATTTGTCAAGTCATTTTCTGGATGTAACCGACTTACGCTATGCTACACTGGTTATATGCTTTACAGCAAGTGCAATGAAATAGATGATCGTTCCGGCAAGCACCATGGTTGCTCCTGCTGGCGTGCCGAGAGAGTAGGAAAGGAGGAGTCCGCCTTCCATAATGATAACTGCATACATTATTCCGAAGGCTATGACAATGCGGGAGTTTTTAGTGAAAAGTAGACCAAAACTTGCGGGGAGTACTACCAGTGCTGAAACGAGGACAATGCCTACAATTTTAATGCTGATAACGATGATACCGGCGAGGAAAACAAGAAGTAACGTATCAAGTAATTGAACCTTAACACCACTGACTTCTGCCACTTCTTCATCAAAGGTCAAGAAGAGAATACGTTGGAAGAAGAGTAAAATAAAGGGAATAAACAAAGCAAGTGCAATAATAACCACAATGGTATCAAATGACGTTACACCAAGAATGTTCCCGAAAAGATAACCAGAAAGATCGAATGCATACGCTTTCTTCAATGCTATTATAAGGGCACCTAATGCCATGGAGGAGGCAAATAAAATCCCTATGCTGGTATCGTATGATATGTGTCCATACCGTACCAATTTACCCATAAGAATTGCCGCTACAATACAGAAGACCAAAGATGAATAGAAAGGATTGATACCTATCAATAACCCCAATGCTACTCCTCCAAAGGCTGTATGTGCAATTCCTGCTCCCAGAAAGGACATTTTTCTCAGTACAATGAAAAAGGAAAGGATACCGTACAGAATGCCCAGCAGAAGGCTCATAATAAAGGCATTTCTGAAAAACTGCAAACTTAATAGGTCTATCATTTTTTTCTGAGACACGTTTCGCAGTTTTGATCGTGCAGCAAAAACTGTATATTCGTTCCGAAGGTTTTTTGGAGTTTCTCCTGCGAGGAAAAACAGCTGCTTGGTGAGCCATGGAAGTGAATGCGCTTGTTAAGGCAGGCAATTTTGTCAACGACAAGTGAAACACTTCCAATGTCATGAGAAACCATAATAATGGTAAGATTCTCACTATCCCGTAAATGTGATAGCAGGTGGTAGAAGCTATCCTGTGCAACGGTGTCGAGTCCTGTTGCCGGTTCATCAAGGAGCAGGATTTCTGGCTGAAGGGCGAGTGCCCGTGCAATAAGCGTACGTTGTCTCTGTCCTCCCGATAGGCTTCCAAAGTGGTGTTTCTTGTAATCAGCCATATCAACCTTTTTGAGTGCTTCATGAATACATTCTCTGTCGTTTTTTGAAAGCCTTTCCAAGAAGACTTTACCTGCATATCTGGACATTGCAACGACATCGAAAACGCTTAAAGGAAAATGAAAATCATGATGAACATCCTGAGGCAAATATCCGATACGCCCCATATTTTTGAGTTTTACTGGATGGATCCCCAGGACAGATACATTTCCTCTATATGGCTTCAGAAACCCCATAATTATTCTTAGAAGTGTTGTTTTTCCCCCTCCATTTGGTCCCACGATGGAGATGATCTCTTTTTTTTGAATGGTTAAATTGATATCTTCAAGAATGACGGTGCTATTGTATCGTGCCCATATATCCTTGAAAGCCACAACTATTTTTTTATCCATAAATCACCTCGTCACATCCATAGCATTTTCAATATAAAATGGTTTTTCATAGAAACAGATGAATGAAACAGCTCTATTTGCTGAGAGCTGATGATAAAACCCGTGCATTATAGTACATAAGTTTGAGATAGGTTGACCTTTCTTCTGAATGTGGATCGCCAATACCATCCAGGCGTACTAATTTCGAACCAATTTCTCTTGAGAACGTTGCTGTTGTTTTACTTTCCGTGCGTAATCCGATAACGACTACGGATATATCTTCTTTCCTTGCTTTTACAATGAGATTCTTGAATGCTTTTACAGAAGGTTCATCACCGTGTCCTTTTTCGATGGTGCCGACAATTTCAAGTCCATAATCCTCTGCAAAGAAATTCCAGGCAGGATGCCACTGGATGAATTTCTTCCGTGGAACATTTTCAAAGAGGATTCGAATTGTATCATCGAGTTCTTTGAGTTCCTTTCGATAAGCTGCACAATTTTGTTTATAGTACAATGCATTCTCTGGATCGATTTCAGACATGAATTGTGTAATACTCAGCGAGATTGTTTCGGCTCCGCTTAGAGTCAACCAGATATGTGGATTGTTTTCAAAGTTTTTTTTTGCCCTCTTGTTCCGAAATGGTTCATGGAGAAATGTGCACCTTGTTTTGTTCGTCAGGAAGTTCCTTATCCATCCGTCAAATTCGTCATGGATTCCAATAAAGAGGGTGCATGATTGAATTTTTTTAATTTCTGAAGGAAGCGGTTCAAACGTGTGTGGATCCGCCCCAATAGGAATCACGTAGAAGATATCTGCTCTGGTGCCCGTAATCGATCTTGTAATATCGTACAGCGGGAATATGGAAACAGCCACGGCAATCTTTTCATCTATCCTTGCTGGACGTTGTTCACACGAAACACCATGCATGATTGTTGAAATTGCAAATATCAGGATGATGGTTTTTTTTATTGTTATCATGAGTTATTTCATTACCCTTTCTCTCTTGCTGAAGTGGGTTCTGCATTCAGTACAGAAACCTTCGAAAAAGAGAACATGATCCGTAATCACATAGTTATACATTTTTTGTATCTTTTTCTGTAAAGTATCAGCAACACAATCTTCGAATTCGATCATTTCATTGCACCCTTTACAGATAAGAAAATGGCCGCTTCCTTTTTTCCCCGTATAGTAATACGCCATGCCGGTAAAAGAAAGAGAGTGAACAAGGTTTCTCTCTGACAGGAAATCGAGAGCGCGGTATATTGACGAGAGGTTAGGATAAGCCTGTATCCGATTCTTAATCTGCTTCACACTCAGCGGTTTTTCAGCATCGTTCACCACATGTAATATTTCCTCTCTTAGACGTGTTAGTTTCGTACCCACTGTTTCTCCTTTCACATTGTTTGCGCAAATTATTTGCACAGTTTACACCATGGTAACCTTTTTGTCAAGACATTATTGACAAACGGGAGTGTTCTAAAAGGTTTTTTCGACAATGTGCGAAGGGTTTCTGTGGAAGAACGCCATAGTCTTTTTTCTTGACAAAAAGAACGTGAAATGGTATATGGTCTATGTATTTTATGTAAACCGCAACCGAAGCTTGCTTTGTTGAAAATAAGTATGCGATTGGCAAATCACGGAAAGAACAGAGTACGATACTATTTTATTCCTTCAAAACAGCAAGAGTCGTGACTCTGTTGATTTCGAAAAGAAAGGAGATGTGATGAGAGGATACAAGAGGATTCTTTTATCAGTTTGTATACTATTTCTTCTATGCTCAATGCTTTCTGCCGGGAGGTTGGGGCTTGGTGTCATTATAGGTTCACCAACAGGATTCAGCCTTAAATTCTGGCAGGGACGTCGGAGCGCTCTGGATCTTGCACTGGCATGGAATTTTAGTAATGACTACTTCCATATTCATGGTGATTATCTTTATCATTTTCCGATACAC
>CBDUQV010000018.1:0-17785 GCA_965369615.1 uncultured bacterium
GATATAATAATTCGCATTCTATTCCATTTCTTAAATCATACTCTATCCTACAATTTCAATTGGAGTTTCTTTGTGCAAATCGTTGACGAGGTTTGCATTTCATTGCAACACATTGGCAAAAACAAAAAAGGAAATGCATTTGCCAATAGCTCTTCCTTCCTAAGCAAATTTCACAAGGAAGTCTTTCTGAAATTCAAAAGTATTGACGCAAGCAATATGTACCATATGCTTCAACCATACTTTGAATGCATAAGAATTGAAGATAAATACCATTGCAATGGAGTTTCTTATCTCTGCGATTTAATAGAATTATCAGAAAGCATCAATGATATATACGGTTGCAAACATTTCTTTTCAACTATGCATTTCGTTGTTCCATTTGTAGGTCATTTATTGGGAATCTCAATCGATACTAGACAGACAGAATTACTAATGAATAAATTGAATTATTCATTTTCAAAAAGCCAAATCTCCCGTTGTCAAATAGGGGGTCTCATCAGCCCACTGGTATTATTGCTCCTTATTATGAGAAGAACCCAGGAGACACTAATAAAAGTGGGAGACGAAATTGCAATAGACAAATGCAAGCTAATTGCAACTTTCCTAAAACAACAAATGGATGTAAATCGGCACCATATTGAAACTAGTGCAAGCAAAGAAAGTATTGAGGATATTGAGAACGGATATATCAATGATATATGCAAAAATACAGGAAAATGAAATGCAAATGCCATTGAAAATTTTGTAAAAAACTGCAAAAATCTATTGGTTACTTTTGTATTTTAGCTTATATATTCTCTTCGCGTCGGTATCAAAGAAATGGCCAGCAATGATCGTGGGTTCTTTTTCGCTCTCGAAATTCCTGCAATACCTAACCATATAATTATTAGTAATGAACAGGTCAATCGTTGCAAGCAGTTCTTCTTCATTGCTTTGAATTAGTAGTATATGTCCATTGTTCTTCTCTATATTGTACATTTCAGTGAATTCTTCAGTGAATTCCACAGGAGATGATTTACATGGAAAAAAGTATTCAATGCTCATTCCTTCGTCATATCTGATAAAATTCCTAATCCCATCGAAAGCATTCTTTAATACATAATTCTTTCCCTTTATGAAAACCAGGTAATTGAATGCAATCTTGGAAATACTTCTCATTATTATGTGGTCGATTCTGGAACTTATTTTAATATTTATTTTGCCTTTATCCAATGGAGCCTTTGGCAAGCTCCCTTTTCTTGTCATCCTAAACTCTATACCTTTCTGCTTGAGCAATGAAATAATCCTTTCGGCATCTAAATGACTAGCTGTAATAATTGAAATTTCCTTTTGTAAATCGTATCCCACTTTTCTCAGAACCTCTGCTTCTGGAACCTCCTGAGGTGGAAAATAGACATAGCCTTTTCTCCCACTATGAAAGACTCCAACTTGACTGACAGGAGCAACAGAGGTTTCGCCAGTTGCTTTTGAATACCCAATCGTTCCCAATAATCCTTTGATCTCCTTATCTGCGAACTCAATTCTCAGTCTGTTATGTTTATGAGACAGTTTCTTCGATTTTATCCCGTGAGCGTACCTTTGGATTCCTACAATTGAATCTCTTCCAAGATGCACTTCGACTTCATCTCCAAAATATTGATTACAGTTGTCGCATACTGTATTTCGAAGAATGAGATTATTCGTATGGAATTTACCCAAGCATTGCGGGATTACATGTTCACGTTTTTTAAATCCTTTTTTGGGAAAGCTTTTAAGGCAGTATATACATTTCATGCTTGATGAAGGGCGGAAATATAAACGAGATTATTTCGATAGAGTGAATATTTTTGTGAAATCATCAATGTGAATATCAGCAAAAAGTGGACACATGTGCGTTTTTTTCGTAGACACTTCTCAGGTTGTACCGTCATGATTTACTCTTAAATTATACCTCCTCCGCCGTCAATGTCAACTTCTTTTTCTCCGCTCTTTTTTACTAAAAGCACAACCCCAAAATGTGTCTACTGAATTTACCCCGATTTGTCCAATCGATGCTGAATCAACACAATTATATGGAATTGTGCTTTGCATTGCATCTATAGACACAAAAAGAATGTATGTTCTAATGTTCGCAAATGGTAATTTGTGGTCATTAAAACCACGATAGGGCAATCTATGAACGCAATATTTCCTTTATGGTCATAAAAAAAGCCCCCGAAATAGGGGCTTTTCTCATTACAGTCTCTCTATCTCACTAGAATGATCTTCTTCACTGAAGTGAAATCACCTGCCACGAGTCTTGTGAAATAGACACCCGCGGGAACCTTGCGGTTTTTGTTATCGAAACCGCACCACCTGAGGCTGTAAACACCTGCTTGTTTCTTCTCATTGCAGAGTATTCTCACCAAACGCCCAGTTACATCATAAATACAGAGTGATACATTCCCAGATTTTGCAAGAGAATAGTGAATATTCGCAATATCCTCAAATGGGTTGGGTTTAACGGGTTTGAGTGAATAAACCAGGGCAATCTCATCTGTTCCAGAAGACATTGCAGCCGTAGCGCCTCTATTGCCATCCCACAGCGGTTCGATCTCCACGACACCGAGAGAATTGTCATCATAGTAGTCATAAATATGTTCAGCGATCGTATCAAGATCCATAGTTCCCCAGTAGTTCTTCTTCGCCATAATGTCATTGTCAGTATTGTTGTAAAGATCATGTTGCCCGCTTCCGTAAATATAGTTGAGACCATTCCCTCCCAGATTTGGATGGGCATCATCCGTTATGTAGACACCAAAATCCGCATTATTGATGATCCTGTTTTCCTTTATCGTTGGATCAGATGTTCCTGCGAGATATAAACCTGTAGTATTTCCCTCCAGGATTACATTCTTAATATCGCATGATGCATTACCCATGAAGGTTATCCCTGTTCCATTTGTAGAGACGGTATCATCCTTGATTGTCCCGGTTACACCATCGCCAGCAAGGATTCCATACAATGTATTATCCTTGAAAACACAGTCCTTCACCGAGACATCGGAGCTACCCCTTAGCTTCAGACCCGCTTCATTATTTTTGAATGTGCAGTCTTTCATAGATAACAATTCACCCGCGCAGAGTGCTAATCCTCTTTTCGCATATTCAATATCGAAATGGTGAATATCCCGCATTCCCTTGTGATCTTTGTTGTCCGAGAGAGATTCTTTTGAGAGCATGTCCTTCTCTGTATCCTCATAATTCAATCCACCAAGCTCAATGCCATACCAGTCTGAAGAAGCAGGATCGTAAGCATCGGATGTAAACAGAATTGGAGAATAAGCAGAAGGATCATCCGTTGGCATTTTAGTTTTGCCTTCCAGCCTTGCAGAGGATCTCTCTCCAAATGCCAGATTCATAGCATCATCTCCTAACAGCATTCCAGCCGGCTTCCAAGCAAGTATTCCTTCTACTATCAGCTCACTTCGCTGCTCATCCACTCCAAGGTTGTTGATATCATAATTCGCTGCAAATCGAACAGTCGTTCCTTCCTCAATGGTGAGCGTGATACCTTCAGGGACCAAAATGTCTCCACAGATGCTCACAACACCACTCCATGTCTCATCCTCTGTGAGTTCCCCGGAAATGTAATATCCCCTGAAGTTAACAGGACCGTACAATGAATTCTCATCATCGTCATAAATATGGGAATCTATTATTTCTGGATCCGCCGTACCCCAGTAGTTGCCCTGAGCCATTACCTCATTTGGCGTGTTGTTTATGACATCCCATCCTGGTTCCGGTGACACTACAATATTATTGAATATCCAGTTGCCTCCATCATCGTAAGGATCCGTGTTTTCGAGGTTGCCAAGGTTTACAATAGCTCCATGTCCAATTTTCACCCCAAAATAGCTATTATCTGTGATTATGTTTTCAATGATTAGCTCCTCAACATCGCCAATGCAATATATTCCACCCCCATTATTCTTGCAGATAGTATTCCCTTTGATGGTTCTTGGGGAAAGAGGAATGGGTATCAGGGCGGCGTTACAAAATATTCCGCAGTTCTCATTGAAGGTTATGGTGTTCCCCCATATTTCAGCTTCGCAATCGACATATCGAATCCCATTGCCGCCATTTGCCTGGATTGTATTCCTCCTTATAATGGTATTCATAAGATTTGAATGAATTCCATCAAGGTCATTATGATGTATGTAGTTGCTGTCAATGTCTGGATTATCCACCACAAGTACCATGGCATCTGCTTCAATACCATGTTTGTTATTGAAAATCTCATTGCCGTAGATGTATGGTGAACCCACTCCAAGGATGAGCATTCCCGATTGTGTATTATTGCAAATGATGGATTTCTTAATGAGGGCAGAAGAATTCTGGATAAGGAGACCAGTTCCGAGATTATTGCTTATGCTGCAATGCTCAATTTGCGGCGACGCGGCATCAATGAAAACACCCTGCCCATTTTCAATTTGACAATAATCAAGGATTGAAATAGCATTCGGATTTCTTAACTTTATGGTACTCCAGTCGCCAGGATTAGGAGCTATCCTGGACGAGGCAAAAGTAATTCTTTGCGTTTTTGTCCCTTGAGCAAGCAGTACACCTGATACAGAGAGTGGTGCTCTCCTCATGTATCCTCTGGGTTTGCTGTACGATGGCAGGAAGTAGACCGCCGTTCCCGAGTGTATGGTTAGCGTTGCATCCCCATCAACCCACACGCCCCCTAGAACATATGTATCTTCATTCCATATGACATCTTGCTTAATTGTGCCAGTGAAGACTTCGCTAATTTCTGTTGAGAAGTGATTTGAAGCCAGTGTGTAAGGGCTCTCGTATCCCCGAGTGAAGACATAACATATCTCATTATTATTCATTGCCATCTGAGGATAGCTTTCACTCACTCCAGCAGCTGAGATACATCGCGGAGTGGTCCAGAAACGTCCAGTGAACATGCTGAAGTAGATCTCAAACTTATCAGGCTCCTGCTGTTCGTCCTTCTCACACCACAAAATCTGAGAACCGGCGCAAACCACGGGCGATAGAGAAATCAGACCTGGCGATTGACTTACATTCTCCACTTCTCCCCAGTATTCCCTGAGCCACATAATCCCGGGCTCTTGTGCTAAATTGCATCGTATATGGTAGATATCTCCCTCTTCCTCCCAGACTATATTGAATCCCAATCCATAACAGTCTATGCAGGGATTGATTGAGTTCATACCCACAGGTGATACCTCCAGCTTTCTTGTCCAGTAACGCTTCTTAATTGGTCCGATTCCTCTAATATAATTCCTCGCATAGATTATTTCCCAATCCCGCTCATAGACAAGATGTACGGTTGTTTCTGATATGGAGAGCGATGGCGATTTGACACCCCTGGCACCCACTACATCATCAACTACTTCAGTAATGAATTCCCATGGCTCAATACCAGATCCTGCTAAGTTGAACTTGCCAAAGATAATCTGATTGTGCTCGTCAGGAACAAAGGTATACCCATGCTCAAAGGCAACAAAACCCGTATCTGCAACAATCCCGCCAGCACCTGGAACTGTCTGTATTACATACGATGGCGATTCAACATAATTGTATGTTGTGTGCAATGAATATGGCACAGTCCACTCCCCATCTTTCTTTTTACTGAACATCAGCTGATACGGATCATTGACGGAAACTGGTTTCTTAATCCATATACAGGATGGTTTTCCTTCGGAATCGAGCCCAATGGCAGGAGAGATTCCTTCACCAAGATAGTGCTCGAGCGCCCACTTCTCGCCATCAGATGATGTTGTATACAGAATGTGACCATCACTCTCAAACGCCAGATGGAGTTTTCCATCGTCGTCAATTACCAGTTTTTTCTGGCTATTGGATGCCGTTGCTTCCCTCTTATCGGATGTCCACCAGGGTATAGTCACCTCTTCAGCTTCATATTTTACATTGAAAGGATATTCGTTGCCTTCAGTGTACAGAATACCCAGCCACGCTACGGGATAGCCATCAATGATGCATTGGGGATAGCTGGTGTACGATTCCGATTCAGTAATGTACTTGTTCGTCCAGAGCGCTCTGTCAAAGCGCGACATAACCAAATCAGCCATGCCGTCCTCATTCTCCTCGCTCCAGACAACGAATGCATTCTCAGCCATAACTGGACAAAACGACCCTGTTTCCGTATCGCTGATATTGAGCGGCTCGCTCCACTTTTCGAAATCATCGGTATATGAATAGTATATCTCTGGGATATTACCAGCCTGCCACACGCACCCCAAACGATCTTCAAACATGTCAATCGAGGGATGGAAGGAAAGTTCAAGATGGTGGGAAACTTCATATTCGTTAGCCCAGTAAGCTCCATCAACACTGTTGGAATAAAACACCATGCCATCAGGTCTGCTCCAGACAAGATGGCGCAGATTATTCGCAAAACAGATGTCCGAAGAAGCGGGGATCGGAGGCATGGGCGAAGGCGGAGGTGGCGGTGGGTACGAAGCTTCATACTCATCAATGAGAACCCAATCCTCCGGGGGAATGAATTCAGGATTATCCGTCTCGAAACTTCCATAGTATAATCGCCATGCATAGCCCCCCGTAAGCAATTCTTCCATCTCAAGCGAAACATAGGCGTTTCCTTCATCATCAACCGCGAAATTGACCGGTAACAAAACAAAATTCTTAATGGTTTTGAAAATATGGAAATGAGGGCTCCATTCTTCCTTCTTGCCCTTTCGGAAGATAACGCGCTTCTCCCCCCCATTCGATGTCCAGATATGCCAATTTCATCATCAGGCAGCAATGCTATTACCGGAGCCCTGCCTTCACCCAGTATGATATCCTCGGAGAAGATTTCGCCGCCATCCTCGGAGTATGCATACATGATGTTCACTCTATCCTGATATACGATGTGGATGGTACTATCAGCATCCAGCACCATCTTGTCCTGGAAATTGTATGCAGTTGCCTGCAGAATATCAGAAGTTTGATGGGGAATGGTAATCTCTTTTTTAGCAAGCTCTATGCTCGATAGCGCAAAGGTTGCTTCCGTATATGCAGCATAGAGCTTCGCATTGTAGTCGCGGTAGTCCTCCGTGTAGATCTGCGGATAATCAGCATTTAATCCTTCCGTAAGATATTCCTGCTTTTCCCAGATTCCTCTATCCCGTATACGATACACGATATTTGAAATATGGTCAGGTTGGAACCTCGGTATCTCTGCATAAACAGCAACACAGCCTTTATCAAAAATCGGATTTTTGTAGTACTTATGTATATCACTGGAAACCGTTTCAGTAAGAAACCAGGATGCCACACGAATGAGACGATGTTTGTGCTTTATGACTCCTTTTTCCTCCCATACAACATGGACATAGCCATCGTAGGAATCGATATAACCATCGCAGCCATATCCGACGATGAATCCACCTGCCCAATAGCCGCGTTCGTTCGAATAGCAATAGACCCTTCCATTGTATGAGAATACAAGGTAGGCAATACCGTACATATCAAGATCGAAGGAGATAGTAGCCGATTCATCAGGTTTCGCGTTTACGGTAATTGCATCGTATTCGAACGTGTTAGGATCATTCCTTGCCATGGTAGCGTGGAAGGCAATGTTGCTCTCGATGCCCCTTCCCATCGTGTACATGCCCTCCAATGCCATCTGGATTCTTCCCTCTGCATCGATGCAGCCAATAACCTGCCTTAATTCAGTCACCGAGGAAATTGTGCCCAGCAAAATTCCTGAAAGCCATCTTGTACCATCGAATCTTCTATAGAACAATTGATTACCCTTGCTCCAAAGGGCATAGAGGTTGGCGTCACCGTTAGAGATTATCGTTGGATACCCACCAAGTCCAATGAAATATTTCCGCTCAAAAGACTCACCATCATCCACACTCTGTGCATAGTAGATGCTGTCGTTTGATGTGTAAACCAGATGAAGATTGTTATTTGCTTTGACGACCTTTGGGGAATATGCCGTTGCGTCACTGTTGTTTGAAACGTACCAGGAGATCTTGAAAGTGCCATCGCTGATATCCTCCCCGTAATTCTCCGCAGCATCGTATGATCTTGCCTTCAACAGACAATTCATTGATGGCGTTCCGGGAACATCCCAAGGATAGATATATGAGCCTTGCTGAGGGGGGTGAGCCAATGGTATTTCCAGCCAATTTTCACCTGAATTGGTTGAATACCACAGATAATGATCCTCTATCGTGCCATTATCCACGGCATCCCAGGCGATAACATATTCACTGCCAATCTCAATATTCTCACCACCGTTAGGTCTGATTACTGTAACAACAGGAGGTGTGAAATCACCTATGGTGAAAGCATTATCGCTTTCATCATCCCCTGAATTACCAGCACCATCACTACATTCTACCTTTACTAAGCAGTGAGATGAATACACCTCAGGAGTTATCCATTCGCAGCTGTAGTTGCCGCCCGGCTCTTCCGCAATGAAACCATGAGTCATATCTTCCCAAATAACACCATTGTTTGTTGAATAGTAGAGTTTGTGAGAGGTTATACCTACATTATCTGTTGCCTGCCATTCTACATCATAGGATGTTTTGATTTCCCAAACATCTGCTCCATTCGGTACTTCAATTCTCACCAAAGAAGCTTCATAGTCCCAGATCGTAAATGGATAGGGATTTTGATCTTCACCAAAATTCTCAGAAAAATCATAGGATACCACTCTTATTTTGCAGTTTTCGGAGAAAATCTTCGGAATCTCCCAAGCATATGCATATTCGTTCCCGTTATATTGTTGAACTTCCCCCTCAATGAGTATTTGTTCCCAATCTGTACCTCCGTTTTCTGAGTAAAAGAGTTCATGGTAATGGATACCTATATTATCATCAGCCATCCACTGAATCATCATTGTTTCGCCAATATTCCATTGCTGTCCACCACTTGGCGATATAAGAGCTACCAAGGGAGCGTCACTGTCTCTGATCTCGAATATCTCGCTCTGCTTATCGACTATGTTTCCCGCATGGTCACGAACAGTTATCCGAATTCTACAGCAATTCGACGGTGTATCGGGAACTGTCCATTCATACACACCATCATTCTCTTCCTCCTCGCCTATTAGAATCCAAGGCGGCCCACCTGAAGTTGAGTACTCAATTGATTGAACAACAAGCCCCTCTGTATTGTCAGTTGCATCCCATCCAATATTGTGATCCTCACCGCAATCCCAAATATCATTCAAATCCGGTGATGATATTTCCGTTATGACTGGATGCAGATATATATCTGTGAAGACTAAATTATTATAATCCTCCGCGCATATCACAAACATCCTTGTTTTGTCCCTTGATAATGTGATGTGTGGATTTCTCAGATGATGGTTTACTGAAGGATGAACATTGATTGGATCTGTCCAATGACCGGATGCATCTCTCTCGGAATAGAATACATTATAAACCTCTGAGGGCACCGCCGTTTCCCATGCAACGATCACATTCTCATTATCATGCACAGCAACAGGATAATATCTTTGTCTGTAATACGGACCCAAGGAAGGAAGATCGCAAACCTCTTCAGCGGGCAACCAAATATTTCCGTCAAAATTCCGAAAATATATCTTGTCTCTTTCTTCCACCCCATACTTCTCATTCCAAACCAAATAGAGCGTATTGCCGAGACCAGGAACCAAGCACGGATGACATCCTGTGGAGCTTATTTCGATGGGATCTTGCCAATTCCAATTTCCTCCTGATAACCAGCCATAAATATGCCATAATTTTCCTGGCTCGTAATCATTTCTGCTCTCTGCTGCTGTACCTTCGCGCCAAACAATATGAACATACTTCACGCCGTTTTCTTCACAAACAGCAACACTTGGACAATCAAACACCTGACCCAAAGGTGAAAGCTTTTGAATATCAATCTCGTTCTGTTCAGGAGGTCCCGGCACAGCAAATGCCACGAATCTCAATGAATCTACAAAAAAGTGATTGTTTCCTTCGTTTACTCTTACGTAACTTATGAATGCAGAATCACCGCTTATTATCATTGATGGATGATGAAAATATACATCAACTTTTTGTGTGGTATCTACTAATTCACCGAGCCTCTCCCCGTTTATCAGCGTTAGATAGCGTACAAAATCTGTTGGGTCCTCGGGAGTAAAGGGATCAACGGCGGCATATGCGAAGCAAGGATATCCCTCCTCTGATGAAGCAATGGTGACACCATTCCATCTGCCATAATTGTTATACAGGGTTTGATCATTCCAATCGACTTCACCATAATATTTTGAACCATAAACGTAGTCAGTGAATTCAGCTCTGCCATCAGTTGAGTGATCTCTCAGATAAACAACACATATTGAATCAAGTGCAGTCACTATTAATTTTGCACTATTACTTCCGACCATATTGTAACTTTTTCCCCAACCACTCATGAAATCTGTTGGTCTGGCATTGTCATATTGACCGTCTGAATAATAAAATTCATCATCAAAAGCGAAGATTGCATAATAGTGATCAATGCCATTTGTGAGGTTTCCATCCTGGAAATATGTATCGTATCCTTTATATATCACTAAGTCTATTTCATTGTTGTAATATACAAGTTGTTCCAAATCGTATTCTTCGCCATCCGTAGGTGTCCAATCAATATCCCCAGGATCACCCGCTATCTTTCTAAGGACAAGGTATTCGGTTGCGAAAGTCACAGACGGTGCTTGCCATTTGAGAAAAGCCTCTTTGTCCAACCCTATTGCTGTGAAATCTTCTACTCCCATTAATGAAACCAAAACCTCTTCGGATGGGATAGAAATATGACCATCGGCATCTTTTGCATAGAGCAAAAAGTGGTAAACCTTCCCTCCTTTCAAATTTGTAACAGTATATTCATCATAGTCATTTTCCTCGTTGTCATCTGCAATGGATAATTGTGTATGAGATTCATTCTCAGGCCAATATTCTACTATCCATCCTTCATTCGTAAGAGAGAGGTTATTCCAAATGGAATTGTCTTTCCAGTGCAAAGTTACCCTCGAGTAGGAATCCCCTGTTGCGGTTAATTCGCTTGGCGAATTAAGCCAGAAAGTAATTGCATCAGCAATATTGGAGAATGGGGATTCATTTACATGATATATTGCCTTTATACGATAGTAGTATTGGGTGCCTCTTGTCAAATCGCAATGTATATAGGACCTTATTTCTCCTGAGATTAGGGGAATAGAAAACCATGTATTTGCATTGTAACTCCATTCAATCTCAAATCCCTCCGGGTTTTCGGGAAATTGCCAGTTTAGTTCAATCTCAGACTCAGATACAGCATCAACAGTTAGCTCAGGTCCCTTATTCACAAAAGGATCA
This sequence comes from uncultured bacterium, assembly GCA_965369615.1. Taxonomy (GTDB): domain Bacteria; phylum Hydrothermota; class E44-bin80; order E44-bin80; family E44-bin80; genus SOKD01. The sequence goes on from CBDUQV010000018.1 coordinate 11,325, forward strand.
GAGAACCCTCCTTCGTAGCCATTTAAATCCAAAGCAGTTACTCTGTAGAACACAAAGTCGTTAGTGCTAGGAAATTGCTCTGAGTATTCTGATTCTGTCACTTTGTCTGTATTAGCTTTCACATAGTCTTCTGCTCCTATTTTTCGATAAATATTATATTCTTCTAAATCCAACTCAAGATTATCAGACCAATCCAAATGCACTGTGTTGCTTGCTATCAAACCATCAAGATTTTGAGGTTGGACTGGAGGGACCTTCTCTATTCCACCTGGATATATGTGATAAGGCCCTTTATCCTTAGTGGCAAAACTTGTCATATAACCCAGAAATCGTGAGTAATAGGAAACACCACTTTCTCCTTCGTATTCCTCAACATTCTGAGAAAAGACACCATCAATAGATTCACCCCACCACGAACCAATATGAATTGGAACCTCAAATTCTGCCCCCACTGCACCAAAAAAATTCTTCATTGTGCCCGCATCGAACCAGAAAATTCGTTCCTTGTACAACCAGGGGTAGGATTCTGGGTCAGCAAATTCCAATGGATAGGCTTCTATTTTAATCCTGCCATTTTCGAATAAGGGGTGATTAATGGGCAGAATGAGCCGCCCATGCGTCATTTCTCTCTCTTCCAGCAATTCTCCATGCAAATTCCAGATTCTGACCTTAATGAGTTTATCGTCAAGGATCTTTTCATCATACTCACCCGTGTCGAAATTTCTATATCGCCATTTGTATCCTAAGAAACCAGATTTATTCTTAGGATGGGCAGAAATCAGTAGCTCGGCTACCTCTGGAGTAAATACCTCATTCACTGGGTAGTTATTTAGAAGTATGGGATTATTATTGAACCAGGCTTGGAAATTTTTCCCTTCGATTAAACCTCCATCATAAACATCGAAAGCTATATCTCGAGATTCATTGTAGGTAGTAACCTCCCACCAATATTCCATATCGTGGAGTTTCCAATTAAACCTTATCATGAAATCTGGATCTGCCTTGAAAACCTTCCACCATGCATAACTAGCCAGTTTATATTGCTTGGAGATAAAATCGGAGGAATTGGTGCCATTGTATGTGACGTTTGACAGCTGATGCTCATAATATGACGCTGACTTATGATATAAATGTTTATAATTGCCTTCCAAACCATGCCTTTCGTATATTCTATTTTGTACTTCTACTTCCATACCTTCCGTCATCCCCTCCTCGAATTGGTCCCAACCGACAACCCAATCATCCCTGAAAGCGTGGATCATTTCGTGAGTGAGAGTACTATACCAGCGTTCAGGAACCGGCCCCCCCCAATCTTTAATTTGAATTCTACTTGTTCCCGACATATTGGAGGGAGAAAACCTTCCAGCGGGTCCAAGATCAGGATTCTTGCTTATTCGCACATCAACATCTCTAAAAGGAGGTCCATAGACCTCCTTTATTATTGGCTCTGCAAGATTAAAATGGGGTTTTACTTCATTGTACCATTCATTATTAGTCCATCCTGATCCTCTTATTGGCGTCAAATCACCATCTGGTCCACCCCTAGACCCACCTCTATTCTTTTTTTGAGAGGTTGTGTCGGGCATCAGAGGTTTGCCGTTTCTGGTCAGTAGCATAATTACGTCTATGCCCCTCAAGGATTTTTGCTTACCAAGGTCTCTCAAACGACGATTCTCCAATTCATCCAGGGAATCCAGCACCCAAGGTTCTCCCCTCTGTATTTGCTCAAGGGTAATTTCTGGCGGAACTTCTACATAAACAACGAGAGAAAGAACCGATGATGCAAAGAATAAAGCAAAAAACAAGATCAATGTTAATGTTTTCACAATTACCCCCTATTCATGCCTAATGCTATCACTCATAGATGCATAGCTCAAAATTCTATTTACGAGTGCCACCACTTTATAATATCTCATTTCTTCATCTCGAAGATTATAGATTTGATATTGAGGTATACTCAACCATATTGGTTCAAACCAATTCGGATACCAATAATCACCAGTGTTACTATAGGTTTGACCATCTTCGCTAACCAGGAGATAATATAAGCTATCACACCCGTTGGGTGGAACCCATGAAATTGAAAATGAGTCACCAGCGGCTACGATAGAAAGACTCTCAGGAGCGTCAGGTATAGGATCTTGAGCATCTGGGTAGGGAAATACGGAAACTGTATCAGAGATATCATAAGGACAAGGTATTTCACATTCCATAAAAAAAGTCACTTCGATGTAATAAGCATAATATACGGAATCCTGGACGGTTGAATCTAATACTCCCCAATACTGTCTATCTTCATACGTAAGCCGTTGAATTTCTCTGAAAATCCCGGACGACGAATCAGCTCGATAAATTTCGTATCCCAAAAATTCTGGTTCTTCCACAAACCAAACATCCGTATTCAAACGCCACTGAATATATACCATTCCACTCCCCGGTATTACCCAGAATCTCTCGATGGCATTTATGCGTTGTGGCTGTGGTTCTTTTGCGCAATTTAGCGGAAGCAAAAATAGAAGTAATGAGCAATAAATTGCTATTTTTTTCATTTCTCTGCTCCTTTCGCCTTATTTAAGGGCACAAAATACTATTAGGAAGAGCTAAGCTGCAAGAAGCAACCTAATCGGTAACCACTTTCAAGGTTTACTGCAAATTCCAATAAAGAATAATACATGTTTTTTTGTCCACCAATCTTTTGCCTGAGGTAACGAAGATAATCAATTTTATAAATAATGAAAGCAATGTGATGCAACCGAAAGCGAGTTGGCTGCAGAACCAATGTTGCATTTATATCAAATCCCTCCTTAGGAAAAACTTCTAAAAGAAAAATGCTCGCATTTGGCAAGTACAATCATATTTTATGCAATTTTCATGCCACCAAATAAACGAAATAAGTTATTTGCTGTTATAACCTTATTAATTCTACGCTTTTATCCTTTGCAAAATGAGATGCAATATTTGCACAAGCCTTCAAATTCAATGCTAAGATATTGCAAAAGAACAATTTACGAGAGTGCACTTTTTGCACATAAAATCAACTATGAAGTTGCTGATAAATACTTTAGAAGAAAACCGCGTAGCTTCATGCTTTTATTAAACCGCACGAAGGATTCAACGGAATTTTACGGAGCCATATTTTTACGAAGCCATATGATGATAGTCAATCACCATATTAAGATAACTCTCAAAATCCATAATTGAAATGAGTTTCAGCAATTCTTTGAATTAACCATTTGATTTATTATTTCATCTCTCGAGCCGATTGTGTATAAAGGCAAAAAAGTCAAAATTCTCGAATTTTCGCACACTTGCTTTTCTGGGCAATGGAAATCATCATCTGATCTTCACTACTTTTCCAACAGGTATACCATCAAGTTTAATGAAGTAGACACCTGCTGAGAGGTCAATTCCAAATTTTGAGGTTTTCATAGTTAGTGAAACTGTTTTAACTAACCGACCACTTGCATCAACAATTTCCAAGACAAATACCTCTCCTGCTTTGATCTCTCTTAAATGACAGTTCGTAAATGTCGTAAATGGATTCGGATGGTAGATGAGTTTTGCATCAGGTTTCGGTGATTTCAGATCCTTTTTTTCTTCCTCAATCCCCAAATTTCCTAATGAATCTGTCTTAATCAGATAAACGTCAGTGAGGCCTGCGCCATAAGAGACAGTAAAACCAGCTATTACAAACCCTCCATCAGATGTCTGATCAATAGACCGACCGGCGTCTGCACTTGAACCGCCATAAAGACAGGTCCAAAGGGAATCACCAAATGAGTCAGTTCTTATAATATAAACATCGTATAAATCAGCTCCGAAGGAATTTGTTTCACCTGCTATAGCATAACCTCCATCCGTCGTCTGGCAGACCGAGAATCCTCTGTCGTATTCGGTGCCACCGTATGTTTTTGTCCAAAGAGTATCGCCTATGGAATCTGTTTTCACCAGATAAACATCAGCATTACCAGAACCAAAGGAATTTGTCCATCCTGCTATTATGTACCCGCCATCAGTTGTCTGAGCAATGGAGAATGCCTTATCATTTCCAATTCCCCCATATGCTCTGGTCCAAAGCGTGTCACCATTTGTATCCGTTTTTATCAGATAGACATCCATACCGCCCGCTCCAAACGACGATGTCCGTCCTGCAATGGCATATCCGCCATCTAAAGTCTGCTTGACAGAAAAACCTTCTTCCCATATTGAACCACCATATTTCTTGGTCCAGATTGTATCCCCGAGTTGGTCTGTCTTTATGAGATATGCATCACACCCATTTATGCCAAAGGAATCTGTGTGCCAACCCACTACGATGAATCCACTATCAAGAGTTTGACTGACTGAGAAACCGCGGGCATTCATGACATCACCACCAAAGTGCCTTGTCCACATTGTGTCACCCAATGAATCTGTACGTGCTAGGTAGACCTTTTCCCAATATCGCGCAAAAGATGCCGTCCATCCTGATATGATGTAACCACCATCAGAGGTTTGCATAACGGAAGTGCCAATATCGGACAGTATTCCACCATAGCAATTTGTCCATACCGTATCACCAAGTGAATCTGTTTTTACGAGGTAGACAACATCAACACCATTGCCAAAAGACTCTGTTTCGCCGACAATGATGTAGCCTCCATCAGTCGTTTGACATGCCGAGGATGCTTGATCGTATTCAGTGCCACCATACCACCTCTCAAATGTTATTTGGGCATACATGGGTGATGCAAAGATAAGAACTCCAAAAAAAGCCAATACAGTCAATAAATTCTTCACAATAGTACCTCCGCTAAATGTAATTAACTACCTTTTGTAGTATATTGCAGATCTAATCATACGTCAAGGCATAATTTCGGTCTTACTTTACCTAATGAAAATGAGTAATAGGATTACAATCAATAAAAGCGAGATAAAACTACTATCTCAGAAAGGATTTAACGTTTTGATCTGCTTTGAAGTGATGAGCCTCCGTAACTCCTACGAATCACCACCCTTGCGTTCTGCCAAAAGCGGACTGAATCCATGTGGGTTCGGGACCTATTCCCCACTCCGCCTGGTGTCCATATGGTGTCCATAATATGGACAAAATGGGCTAAATTGGGATGAATTGGTACAAATTGACAAGAAGCCTAAGTCCTTATTGTGTAAAGTATTATATTGTATTATAGGGGGTTACGAAAAGGAGTGGTTACGGATTCGTAGTCCGTTGCTCGATCCAATTGAGCTACAGGCGCATTGTTATTGTATAGCACAATTCCTAAACTAAATCAATGAAAAAGTGCTGCACTTTTGAAGTGTTTCCGTAAATTTTCAAACCCCGCAAACAGCTCGTTTCAAAAATGGGATGTGCCTGCTCCGTAGATTACACAGGAAATACTGACGTTTTAATTGTGATTATATGGGGTCCCGATTTTTCTATTCCCAATCATTAACCAATTTCCCCTTGAAATTTCATTCATATGGTGGTAAAGTAAGATGATGAGAGAGTCTCAAAATTATGTCTTGACTTTCGCCTATTTCTACTATAATTATTATTGATGAAATGAAGATAGATATAATTAGAATATCCTTTGAGGGATAGTTATGACTTACTCTAATAAACTCTTATCAAAAATATTAAGGGGCACTTCTGACGCAAATATCTCATTTATTGAAATGTGCAAATTGTTGATTGATTTAGGCTTTAATGAACACATTCGAGGTAGTCATCATATTTTTACCAAAGATGCTGTTGAAGAAATTTTAAACTTACAACCTAAAGGGTCAAAGGCTAAACCATACCAAGTTAAACAGGTACGTAATGTAATTCTCAAATATAAACTCGGAGAACACAATGAATAAGTATGAAATAATCATCTATTGGAGTGATGATGATAAGGCTTATATTGCAGAGGTTCCTGAATTACCGGGTTGTATGGCAGATGGCACAACATATGAAGAAGCACTATCTAGTGTTGAAGTGGTAATTCGGGAATGGGTTGAAACCGCGAAAGAGCTGGGTCGCCCAATACCAGAACCCAAAAAACGCCGTTTGGTTTTCGCGTAAAGCAAATTAAATAATAATATTCCAATTTATTACCTCACCTCATTTATATATTTGGTTTGATGCTGCAAAATTTCAGCTGGAGCAACAAGAATACCCAAGATAAAATATACTGTATCGCTATAGCGATATAACTCAAAGCGAGATAGGGAAGCTTCTTGGTGGTATCGACTACACTGCTGTGAGCCGGCTGCGATGTCGATTGCGAATGAGAATGGAACATGAGGATGAAGTAAAAAGGAAATTCCTTGATGCAGAAAAGAGTGTGGTAACATGTCAAGTGTAAAGATTTGACCCCAGATTTTTTTGTCTGTTTTGTTTGCTTAAAAATAGAAATAACACTTGACAAATATGCAAAACTGCAATATATAATTTGCCAGCGTAAGCAAACTAAGAATTGAATTCCTTTGAGTTT
>CBDUQV010000019.1:0-17760 GCA_965369615.1 uncultured bacterium
TTGGTGTTAATCTGATTGCAAACTCCCAGGTACCTCCTGCAGTGAGACCAAGCGCGTTGTTGTAGACGAGTGAACCGTACCAAAGACTGTCATCCTGGCGCGATGTTGGAGCCGTGTATGAATGTGCTGCTTGCAGTGTGTTTTTATGAGGACTCATAGAAAAGACACAGTTATCAGGAATCAAAATCATAGCAGTCTTTTTTACCTGTACACTTTCTGCAAGAAGAAGGGAACTGAATAATGAAATCAGAAATACCCAGAGAAATACTTTTTTGAGCATGCTCTCCTCCTTGATAAGAATGTTAATTGAAATAGAAATTCACCTCCTTTCGACTGAATTATATCACGTTATTGGAATTTGTCAAGGTTTTATCAATAACTCTTTCTCTTTTCCCGCCGAAGATCCATGCCCAGAGGATTACAATAATTCCAACGGTAACAAAAGAGTCGGCAATATTAAAGACAGGCCAGTGAAAACGTTTTATACCAACATCGATGAAATCGATTACCTGTTGTATTCTGAATCGGTCAATAAGATTTCCAATTGCACCACCAATAATCATAGCAAGGCCAACATAGAGAAGACATCCTTTTTCCTTTAACCGTGAAAAATAAAAGATGAGGAGGAATGTGGCAATAGATGTCAGTACCATCATGAGTAGTGGTGGACCAACGGGAATTCCGAATGCTGCATTTGGGTTTCTGACGTAGGTGATTCGAACAAAAGAACCGATTACTCTGATAGATTGACTCAGAAACATCGTGTTTGAAACAATGAATTTTGAAATTTGGTCACAAATAATAGCGGAAAGGGAAACTAAAATGAGAATTTTCCATTTTATTGCCATTCTTAGCGTGCCATCTTTTCTTCTTGTTCCTTACATTTCACGCACAATTTCGCATACGGTTTTACCTTCAGTCGTTCTCGTTCAATCTTCTTGGAGCATTTATCACATTTTCCATAAGTTTTGTTTCGAATTTTCTCAAGTGCTTCATCAATAAACGTGAGCCTGTTACCGTAACTTGACACTATGATAGATTCCTCTTCTTTATCTGCTGTTTCAGAACCAATATCAGCCATGTGGTAAGGATATGCAAAGGTATCTGAGGGTGTATCAATCTTATGCTCATGTTTATCAAGTCCTCTTGCAAATTTCGCTTTTTCCTTCAACAGAAGATTCTGAAAGAACTTGAGGTCCCTTTTATTCATTTCCCCTCCTTCAATGTGTTGTAACACTGCTTACAGATTGCTGGATGGTCTGAAAAATTCCCAACTGTTTTGCAGAAAACCCAACATCTCATGCATTTTTTACCCTCAGCCTTCATTACCTTAACGGCAATGTCTTCATTTTCTTCTTCGTAAGCTTCCCCGGATGCATAGTTATCGATCTCTATACTCGAAACGAGGAAATAAACCTTTAAGTCTTTCATAAGGTTGAGCAAAAAGTCTTTCGTTTCACGGCTTTTGCAATAGATTACAATACGTGCTTCAAGTGCATTCCCAATCAATTTGTCTTTTCTCTTTTTCTCAAGTGCGCGGTTCACTACATCTCTATAACCCTGTAGTTTCTCAAAAACGGCTTCAAGTTCTGGATCAATCCAGTTATTGTTGATTTCCGGGAATAAACTCATATGTATGCTCTCTTCCTCCTTTTTAAAGTAAGGTGAGAGTTGCCATATTTCCTCAGCTGTAAAAGCAAGAATAGGAGTAATGAGAAGCAATAGGTTTCGGAGTGTCACATGGAACACCGTTTGTGTTGACCGCCGTTCAGATGATTTTTTTCCATGTGTATAGAGAGTATCTTTCATTATATCGAAATAGTAGTGAGAAAGCTCGGTCGTACAGAAATTGTGATATGAATGCGTAACTTTGTTGAAGTTAAAATGTTTATAACTGTCAACAATGTCTCCTGTAAGTTGTGTTAGTTTTGAGAGCATGAGCCTGTCCATTGGATACAGATCCTTGAATGGAACAGCATCTTTATCAGGATCGAAATCGAACAGATTTCCCTGCAGAAACCTGAATGTATTACGAATTTTTCTGTACATATCGACAGTATTATCTAATGATTTGTAATTAAATGCGACATCGGCAGCGAAATCTATGGATGCAAACCATAACCGTAAAATGTCCGCGCCATATTTTTTGCAGATTTCATCAGGTGATATGCTGTTTCCCAATTTTTTCGACATTTTTTTCAGATTTGAGTCCAGTATAAGGCCATGCGTTAATACTGATTTGAATGGGACCGTATCATCAATTGATTTGCTAACAATGAGTGACAGCTGAAACCAACCTCTGTGCTGGTCAACCGCCTCGAGATACAGATCCGAAGGCTTGCTTACCTCACTTCTTTCTTCGAGTACTGCCTTATGACTCATTGAAGCATCAAACCACACATCGAATATATCAGTTTCCCTCTCAAATTTTGTTCCCTTACAGGATGGGCATTGAAAATTATTCGGTAAAAAGTTTTCAATGGGATCGCTGAACCAGCTATCAGCAGTTTTTTCTTTTACGATTGTTGCAGTTTTCTTGATGATTTCAATATCGAGTATTGTTTTTCCACAATCCTTGCAATAGACTGCTGGGATTGGAACTCCCCAGGCTCTTTGTCTGGATAGTGTCCAGTCAGGTCGTGTCTCGATCATATTGTAAATTCTCTCTTTACTCCATTCCGGAATCCAGGTTGAGTTGTTTACGGACTCAAGCAAACGCTCTCGAAGATTGTTGTGATCAACATTGAGAAACCACTGTTCTGTTGCCCTGAAAATTAATGGTTTTGAACATCTCCAACAATGCGGATACGAGTGTTCGAGCGTTGTTTGGTGCAGGAGTAAACTTCGTTCATCGAGCAACTTCAGAACATCGGGATTTGCGTCAAAAACGATTTTTCCTTTTACGAATGGTACTTCATCGGTGAATTTGCCTTCATTGTCAACCGGTGAGATAACAGCGAGCTTGTAAACAAGACTGATCTGGTAATCTTCGTAACCGTGCCCGGGAGCAATATGAACACAACCCGTTCCTGTTTCCATATCCACGAAATGAGCGCAAATTGTTTCTGATTCTCTGTCATTGAAGATCGGATGTTGTGCTTTCAAACCTTCGAATTCTCCGCCCTTCATCTTCTTAATGATCTCATATGACTCAATACCAAGTGTTTCCTTTGTTTTCTCGAAAAGTGGTTCCGCAACAATATAACCTTCATTGTTCCACGTGAACACCACATATGTTTCTTGAGGGTGAAGCGCAACCGCAACATTTGCGGGGAGAGTCCATGGTGTTGTTGTCCAGATAATATACGATGTTTTGAGTTCCCCCGGAAAGTCTTTGATGGGGAAGGCTATGTGTATAGACGGTGATGTGTGCTGCTCATATTCTACCTCAGCTTCTGCCAGCGCAGTTTTGCAGGAAGGACACCAGTGGATAGGTCTTTTCCCCCTGTAAATGTATCCATTTTTTACAATTTCCCCAAAACCTTCAATAATTATTGCTTCATATGAAGGATCCATGGTTAGGTATGGATTTTCCCAGTCTCCGAATACACCAAGACGTGGAAATTCCTCTTTCTGAATTTCGAGAAACTTATTGGCATAAGCACGACATTTTTGTCTAATCTCCATCTTTGTTGGATTTAGGTGTGCTTGCCGTATCTCATTCATTACATTATGCTCGATGGGCATTCCATGACAGTCCCAGCCAGGGATGTAAGGAGCGTAGTATCCTTGCATAGAAAAACACTTAACAACGAAGTCCTTCAGTATTTTATTGAAGCCCGTACCCATATGAATGTGTCCATTTGCATAGGGTGGACCATCGTGGAGAATATATGATTTGTTTTTGTTCCTTTTCTTCAGAATTTTTTCATATGTTTTGTTTTTATTACAAAATTTCAGGATTTCCTTCTCTTTCTGAGGAAGGTTTGCTTTCATAGGAAATGTAGTAGTGGGAAGATTAAGTGTTTCCTTATAGTTCACCTGGATGATCCTTCTCACTCAATTTCAGAAAAGCTTTTACCTTTTCATTATCAGGGGCGAAACTGAGTGTTTCTTTTAAAATATTGTTTGCCGTACCTTTTTCTCCCTTTCGGTAATGAGCAACGGCGAGTTTAATTCTCGCATCGATATACTGTGGATTTATGCCAATCACCTTTTCAATCTCAACGATTGCTTCGTCATACTTCTGCATTTTTATGTAAGTGTTACCGAGAAGCGTCCGAATATCGAGATATTGAGGAGCAATTTTGAGTGCCTTCAGGAATTCCTGCTTTGCATTTTCAAACTCTTCAATTTCAAGATAGTTAATGCCAAGCTCCTTATGTGCGTTGGCAAGTTTTGCTTTCATTCCTGTGGTTAACCTGCCCTCCACCTGCTCCAGTTTCATTGCTTTTTCATACTCCGTGACCGCTTCAGTGTAGCGACCCATTTCATTGAAGGTAATCGAAAGGTTGAGATGTGCCTCAATGTAGTTGGTATTCAACTCAAGTGCTTTTCTGAAAGCATTGACAGCCATCTGGTATGAACCGAGCATACAGTACATCAACCCGAGCTGGTTGTGGATATCAGGAAATTCCGGAGCTTTTTCACCTGCCTCTATAAGAAGCGTAAGTCCTTCATTAACTTTTCCTTGGTCAAAAAGTGCGTTTCCCTTCTTTATTTTTTCTCTGAGTTCAGGATCCATAATTCCTCCAGCTATTGACTACTCTTTTGTGAATAAAAAAGATACATGAGTCCGCCAACAATAGCAGTAACTATTGCTGGTTCCAGGATACGGGCTATAGATATTCCGCTCTTCTTTATTCCTTTTTTAAGATCTGCATACGCCTTTTTTGACAGTTCGTTTTCCAATGATGCATCCCGTTCTTTTGCTATGAAAATCTCCCCTGTATAAGGGTCAACAAGTCTGTATGAAAGGGCAATGTGCGCTTTTCGCAGCACAACAGTTTCACCCCAGAATTGGTCTTTTTCTTCTATAAGAACATTTTTGCTCATAACAAAAAAGAAAAGAGTAGGTTCTTCCCAATCTGTTTCATCCTCAACAAGGTAGACAATACCATCTTCAATTTTCATTTCATTGACAATGGTCTCAATAATGGTAACATCACTTGACTCCTCATGTTTATCTGTTTGTTTTACAATGGTGATGTCTGTAAAACCTTCTGTTATGATGTCGTGAGCTATGATTTTACCAATTTTTCTAAAACAGATATTCAGGAGTTCTTGATCGGTCAGGTTCTTTTCTGCTTTTTCTGCAAGAGCAGATGTAAAGAACAAGAGGATACAGACGAGTGTACACAATTTCATAACAGTGCAATATATACAATCAGTCAACCAAAGTCAAGAAAAAAAGCTTCTCAAAATATCCTTGACTTTGTTAAGAACAAAGGTATAATTGGTTGTGGTTATACCCTATGCGCATCCGTTCTGCTGGGCTGCATTTCTATTGATAGGTGATTGGTGATGAGCGATATTAATGTGGAGGTCCAATGAAAGTTTTCAGATGGGCAGCTGTTTCATTTTTTCTTTTTATGTTTTTGCTGCTAATACCGGTAAGTGCATATGCCAACGAACCAATAGTGCCACTGATGATACTTTTTGTGGGATCAGGTGGGTTGGCGCTGGCACTGGGTTCTCTCATTGGTTTTGCAGTTATTGTGGTAATAAAATGTGCAGTATTTTTGTGGAAAAGTGATTTCAGGTCATGGTTGGCTGTGTTGTATGTAATAATAGCAAATGTTGTTTCTACTTTTATTGGTATCATTGTTGCAAGCATGTTTTCGTCCTCTTTCGCTTTTCCCGCTGGTGTTATAATTCTGTACTTTCTCTTTCTGGTTCCTGCTCGCAGAATACGACAATTCAAGCGATATTCAAAGCATTCAGTGTGGTTTATTGCATTTGTCCTCTTAATGATAACAGTTTTTTCCGTTGTTATATTTGGGGCAATGAGTGGTTTTATGTCCGTTCCTTACATTTACTGGCCCTTAAAGGTTGTAATGATGATCATTGGTATCGGAATAAGTCTCATTATTAGTGTTTTATACGAAGAATCAATAATTGCGGGGTTATATAAAATTCAGAAAAAAGAGAGAAAATCTTTCATGAAACCAGTACTGTGGGCAAACATTATTGCATTGGGTGCATTGATGTTACTTGGAGCAGCAATTGCATTACCAAAACGATTTTCTTCACCCGATTTTCTTATTCTTTTCTTGAAGAGCACCTTGTTTGTTTCGCTGTAATCGTTTGAAATGTCGGTCTTGAACCTTACTATTGCGGGCAGAAGAGATGGATGAATTTACGAAAAGGATTGTCTTTATAATAAAGAATATCCCGGAAGGGAAAGTTCTCTCATATGGAAGCATTTCGGCATTGGCGGGGAAGCCACGTGGAGCGCGACAGGTTGTGAGGGTTCTCCACACAATGACGGAGAAATACAACCTTCCCTGGTTCAGGGTTGTTAACTCTCGTGGGGAGATTTCGCTAAAAGGTGAAGGATACATTCAGCAAAAAGCACTTCTAACAGCAGAGGGTGTTGCATTTTCTTCTCAAGATAAAATTAATTTTAAAAAATACTTGTGGAATATTGAAACAATTGAGGAAATAGTTGCGAAGTAAACCTTACTTGTTCTCTTCTATCTCCTCCAGCAACAGCTCTATTGCCTTTTTAAGCTGATTGTCACTGCTTGAACCGTCCATCTCCGGTGTATTTTCAACACATATATCAGGTTGAACCGGGATGTTTTCAAGATTTTTACCGCTCAGTCTGTACCATCCTGTCCCTGGAACACGGAAACCTGAACCATCAAGAAGTGTGATATTGCTTGTGCCTATTACCGCTCCAAATGTGGGTACACCAACGAGCTTACCTAATTTCAATTCCTTAAATGCAGCAGGAAAGATTTCTGCATCACTATAGCAGTATTCGTTGATAATAATAATTGTAGGTTTATCATATCTGAAGTATGAACTGAATTCCTTCTCCCCATCTCTACTCACTGAGTATGCGTATGGTTCGGTCCTTCGTAGTATTGTCAATAGTTCATCGTGTATGGATCCGCCTCCATTGTAGCGGATATCAATGATAAGTCCCTCTTTGTTCATCTCTTTATAGAGGTCCTTCTTAAATTTCCTCAGATTTTCTCCTCCCATGGAGGTGATGTACAGGTAACCCAGCGTGTTGTTGCTTGTTTTGTGCACAAATTCCTGGTTCGCCTTTATCCAATTCTCATCGATAAGATTTGAAATTGCACGCGGATTTTTGGGTTTGATCTCTACATCCTTTGATTTCCCATTTGCAAGGATGGTGAGCATAATAGTTTTATTGTCTTTGTTGCGAAGCAGAGCATAAAAATTTTCGCCCCTTCTCATTTTGTTGCCATTGATATGAGTAATAATGTCTCCCGGGTTGATAGCTACTTTTTTTTCACTTGCAGGTGAGTCAGGAATAATATCCCGTATTTTTATTCCATCACCTTTGTAATCCGTTTCCGGAATTATTCCGAGAGCTCCTGAAGTCTCCTGTCCTCCTCTCCGTTTCCAGATAGCAAGGTGTGAGGCATTCAATTCCCCCATCATTTGAGCTATTACACTGTGAAACCCCTGAATTGTATGCATGTGAAGTGCATAATCTTTATATTTTTTATACATGGCGTGCCAGTCGATACCGTGGAAATCACTGTCGTAAAACCCATCCTTGAGAGCCCACCATGCTTCGTCGAATACCTGTTCCCTCTCCTTGTCTCTATCAATTTCCAGCTCAACACTGAAGCTGTGGGGTGTTGATTTTGCTGATGAAATATCTGTGTGGAAAAGACTACCATTTCCCGACAGATAGAAAATTTCCTTCTTATTGTTTGAAACGAAAAAGCGTTTTGGACGTACATTGTCTTTCGTAACTCTTTTCAATGTCTTTCCTCGCCAGTCAACAGTCCAGAGATCATGCTTGCCCTGTGTTTCAGAATGGATGGCGAATTGCTTCCCGTCGTGACTTTGGGCAATGTAATTGTAGTATCCTGCTACTTTAGTCACTATGTGAATTCTATCTTCTATATCATCAAAGTCAATTTTTACTGCGATATCCGCTGATGAAGTATCGTCTTCCGTTTTCTCCCAGAACTCATCATCCTGTTCCTCGTCCTCCTTCAGGAGAAACACATACTTGATCCACAGATCCCCTGTTGCATTTCGTGAAGCAAAAGCAATCCTTCTTCCATCACTGCTCCACATAGGTCTGTAATCATCATTAGGATGATTTGAGATATTGATCGGTTCCTTGCTTCCATCAGAGGGAACAAGAAAAATATCTTCACGCCAGCCAAGCGTCGTTCTGCTGAAGGTAAGCCATTTACTGTCAGGCGACCAGTCAATCCAGAGAACATCATTTTCCCTGCATAGCTGTTTGCTTTTTGTTCCATCCTTATCCATTATGCAGAGTGTTCTTCTATGCTTGAAATAGGCTATCTTTTCGCCATCCGGTGAAAAGCGGGGTTTAACAACTGTTACATCTGTATCGAGGACTTTTGAAGTTTTGAATAAGATATCATCATAAAATCGTTTCTCGGTTTTTGGAACAATGGTGAATATATCGAAATCACCATCCTTCATGGATGAGTAAATGAGCATTTCCTTTTCCGGGTGCCAGGATACATGTTTTTCTATGTAATGAGTATTGGTAATACGTGTAACTTTCCCGGTCTCAGTATCCTTTTTGAGTTCCATTACAAAGATTTCACCATGCACGATAAAGGCAATTTCCTTTTCGTCAGGAGAAAGTGCGAACTCTGATATATCCCCGGAATATGTCTTGAAGAAATAGGGATTTTCTTTGAAATCTTCGTTGACATTAATGGTCAATTTTCTTTTTTCTCCCGTCAGGATATCATACGTGTATATATGACCGAAGAGCTCGAAAACGATAAGGTTGCCTTCTGCTGACATCTCCGGGAAATGAATATCTTCCACCTCGAAGGTAATCTGTACCGGCGAAGAGCCATCAGGATTCATATGCCAGATATTGTTTACAAGATCCTCTCCCCTATTGCTCAGGAAATACAATTTATTGTTAATAGCCGAATACATCGGGTAATCGTCCCTTCCTGGAGAGTTTGTAATTCTTTCTGATTCGCTATGGGGAAGTGTTTTCCTCCATATATCACTATCAGCGCCTCCTCTGTATTTCTTCCTCCACCATCGTGCTCCACCTCTTGAATAATAGATTGTTTTTCCATCAGGGAGAAAATGGACGTTCCAGGTACTGAAGGTGGTAAGCTGTTCGGGAAGTCCTCCTTCAATTGAAACTCTGTAGAGCGCATATCGGAAGGTGTGTCTGTGGGAAACGAAAAGGATATGTTTGCTGTCCTGTATCCAGCCATAGAGTCCATCGTACGATGAATAGTAGGTAAGTCGTTTTGGAGGTGTACTGCCATCCGTTGGCATTATACAGATATCACTGTTTCCCCAGCGGTCCGTCAGGAATGCAATCCATCGTCCATCAGGAGACCAGAATGACCTGCTCTCGTAACCATTGCTAATGGTAAGTCGTTCTGCCTTTCCTCCCGGTGCATCTACTATCCAGATGTCACCATAGTATGAAAAGGAGATCTTGCTTCCATCAGGGGATGGAGCAGGGAAGCGTGCACCCCAGACTTCACCAGCATGCACAGGTGAACTTAAAAGAAACAAAGGGAAAAACCCCAAAATACACACAATTATGTTTTTCATACAGTGAATATACTATAATAATACAGCTTTGTCAAGGAGCACAAATCCCCGCATATTTCGTGAACTTTGTATAATAAGCAAATTGAAAGAAGGATGGGAAGACGTTACTGTTTCGTTGTGTCCCAGGCTTTCTTATGAAGCGCATCCGGATTCATAAATTTTTGGAATGAATATGGTAGCAAAAAGGTGCTATCTAATTACGAGTACCTTCTTGACCTCTGAAGAATTTTCTTTTCTTATGAAGAATACACCCGATGCAATGTTTGCTATTTCCCCCGAACTTATTATTCTTCCGGTAACATTGTAAACGGTAACAGATTCATTCATAATCAGGTTCATAAAGCCTGAATAGAGAAGGATATTTGCTCCTTCCTTCTCCGGCTTGGTTTCCTTTATCCCTGAACCATGATTGGGGAAAAGATCGCCCCAGTGGTACCAGTATGGGGTTT
Source organism: uncultured bacterium (assembly GCA_965369615.1). GTDB lineage: Bacteria > Hydrothermota > E44-bin80 > E44-bin80 > E44-bin80 > SOKD01. The sequence goes on from CBDUQV010000019.1 coordinate 10,173, forward strand.
TACTTGCAGCATTGTTGGAGGAATCTGCAAACGAGATTGCGAACATCGAATCATTTGGCAGGAAAAGCATGGTCTGAATTGTGTTATACCATGAGACCGCTCTCATTATGTTCCACATACGTTCTATTGTTACGTTTGAATCAGCCCTTATGGAATCAAGGATAACCGTATATCTTGGGTCATTAATCGCTGGGTAATTTACCTCCTCATGGTTGAGGAGCAATAGATTCCACGGTTGAAAATTAGTATCATTTTCAGCTATTCTGAAGGTGTCCCCAGATTCGTTGACACATTCAAGCACAGCAGCGGCGACCGTTGCCGAATCTATGTATGGAACTATCGTGTGGCAGAGCCATGAACCAGCATTGGGACTATCTTTGCATTTCTCAAATGCATCCATAAAATTGATCGTGTCGTTGCCATTGTAATCAGATATCTCAAGGATTTCTCGCTGAGTGAACTGGAATGGTTCGAGTCGGGGATTAATGTTTGGTGTATTGGTATGATATCCCATATTCATCTCAACCGCAACCATGTCTTCATTCATTCCCGATATGCAAGATATTATTCCCGGATATCCAAAACCAACCCAGTCTTTTCCGTTATCCGGATCAAATGTCATGATCAATGCATTCTTGAGCATCATTTCCGTATGGGAAAAATCAAGATTTCTTCCCATGATGATATTTCCATTCAACAAAGTGTCCTGTATCGTTGCATTACCCCATGATGAGAAAGAACTGCAATGAAAGCTTCCTGAAAGTGAGAAAATATACCTGAGATCACCAATGGAATTTGCGATAAGCACATCTGTTGTGTCCATGTTACGTCCAAGCGTATCAATATAGATGCTCATTCCAGCATCTTTGATTCCTTCAAGTACTGCCTTTGCTTCGATTACGAAATGGAGAGGAACGTCGAAATATGTCCAGTACTGCCCATGTAAAAAATTGTATTCGGCAGGGGTCATACCCAATCCATTGAATAGATAATCAATGGCAAAATCAACAATCCTCTTGTTGAGCAGGTATCCCTGTGCATAGCCCATTTCATAGTTGGTGCCCCACACATTAAGAATTTCCTGTTCACCGTTGTATTCTATAGAGCCATTTTGTCCATATGCTGTAAGTGACAATAGAAGAATGAAAAAGAGTGTAAGAATTCGATTCATGCATAAATTTTAGCACCAAAGTTGTTTTCTGTCAACGATTTTTTGTTGGCAGTATATATAATTGCATTACAGGTTTCTTTTTCCGGAATTACGTTTTTAATACTTGACAATACGAAGAGATGATGCTACAAATATATTTGTGTTTTCGTAAAATCTAACATTTTATAGAGGAGGTACAATGGGACTTTTCAGTTTTATGCGGAATGTAGGAAAATCCGTCTTCAAGCAGGGAGAGGATAAGGAAAAGGCAATTGAGACCTTGATAAAGATGGATCTCGGGGATAAAATCAATGATTTTAAAGCAGAATTTGGTGATGGTCTTGTGACATTATCCGGAAAGTGCGACTGTAAAGCCACAAGAGAAAAAGCGGTGCTTCTTGTAGGGAACCTGAATGGTGTTGAAAAGGTCAACGATGAAAAACTCGAATGTCCGGCATCAGATGAAATAACTGAATTCTACACTATTAAATCGGGTGATTCGCTCTGGAAAATTGCACAGCAATTCTATGGCGATGGAAATAAGTACAATGATATTTTTGCAGCAAATAAGGAAGTCATTAAGAATCCAGATCTCATTTATCCTGGTCAGACATTACGTATCCCAAAGAAAGGATAATAAGGGATAGCGTCTACTTTTGTTGAATTAATTTGATTGGTTGCATTGGTTGAGAGAATTTTGAACTAAAGCAGTAAGGAGCAGAATATGGATGAATTAATAAGTCAAGGTGCCGTAAAAATTATTGAGATCGTTGGTGTTTCGAACAAGAGCTTCGATGATGCAGTAACACAAGCTGTGGCAAAAGCGTCAAAAACGGTAGAGGGAATTACTGGTCTTGAGGTTCTTAAGTATACAGCAAAAGCAAAAGATGGCAAGATAGTTCAATATCGCGCCAATATTAAGCTTGCCTTTCCGGTGAAGTAAGATAGAGAAAATACCTACTACTCATATGCGAATAATGAAAAAATTCTGATTTCAGTGGCTCATTCAATATGTATTAAAGTTTGAATTTCGGACTTAGGGATTTATGAGTCATTGGGGCTTAAGATTTTGTCATTAACGTGCATTTCTACTCACTAACGAATGGCTTTCGTTACCCACATATGTCCTCCTAAGTTAGTGGATTCAATTTTCTTAAATCGGTTTTTCTGAAGGAGGAATTCAATAAGCCAGGGAGACCAGATATGGAACCTTCCCCTGAAAAATTCTCCTTTCTCAGGCAGAATAAAAAGCCGTTCGAATGCTCCTGCCTCCGTATCAAGAGTTGAATGATATGACAGCATAATTTCACTCTCTGCATTCTTTTCAACAAGCATTCTTTTGTAAGAAGAGAAAAGCCTGTCAATCCAGTCCATGTAGTGAAAAAGGATTACGCCTTCAATATTAAGCACATTCCATGATTTTCTGATGGTTGTGTCAAGTTCATCCATCGTGAAATGAGGAAGGGGATTGCCCATAAATGTAACAGCATTATACGTTTGTTTTAATGTTTCAATATCGACAGCCTTCTTTAGATAGAATTTTGAAGAAAGCTTTTTCCTGGAAGCAATATCTTTTGCCCTTTGAATAAAGTATTTCGATGTATCTATCCCAATAGGTTTGTGCCCTAATTGTTCAAGAGCGAAGGTAGAAATCCCCATTGCACATCCTATGTCAAGTGCTTTGCCTTTCTTGATACCAAGATATTCAGCAAGAATTCTTACAAACTGTTTCATCCGATATTTTCCCTTAAGTGATTGAGGGTTATAGGTTTGCTCGTTGAATTTGTAATGCAATGTCATATCAGTACCTTTATCTCTCAGCATCTTTTCTCCTTTTAATTCGGGACACATCCTAATTTTAAGTCCCTATTTTTGGCGGTCTTCCTACTTTTCTCGGTATCAATTTTCTATTCGCTTTTGATTTAATTGCCTGCTGGAACTCAAAATTGCCTATTGGTAATCCTTTTCTGGTCATTTTTCGTATTATGCCAATGTCCTTTTCTGTTTCTGCATTTGCTATATAGCTTCGATAATGGTAAAAGCTTATACCATAGAAATTTATGTTTGTCAAGAAAGTAAATTGAGACTAAAGTATGAAAAAACGAGGCTTTCAAAAAATGGGACTTGCTTATGCCAGGGCTTCAGCAGGTAGCGTCCACCGAAGCTTTAGCGTAGGAGGATGTGTCCCGAATTTATATTTGATTTTTGTAACATTTATGATTATATATCGTAGTAAGAGATAAAAGGAGGTTTTATGCAGTTTTTATTGGTCTGTTTATTATTAATAGGAACCAACGGAGATAAGGTTATTGAAGCGAAATTTACCAATACTCCTCCGCGAATTGACGGGGTTATTGAGGAGATATGGCAGATAGCAGATTCAGTATATGATTTCATACAACATGCTCCGTATGAGAAGACAAACCCGACAGAGAAGACGGTTGTTTATGTGTTACAGGATAGGGACAATCTCTACATAGCATATCGCTGCTATGCTGAGACATATAAACCTGTTGCCTGTTTGACATCTGATGAAGACCATATCATTATTGGTATTGATTCTTTCGGCAGTAAAAGCCAGGCGTACTTTTTTACCGTTTATGCAAGTGGAATTAGACAGGATGGCTGGATTTATGACGATGGACGCACCATGGATAACTCATGGGAAGGGGTATGGTATCGTGGTGTTAAGGTCTATGATGACCATGTTGATTATGAAGTTAAGATCCCCTTCAAGTCGATACGCTATAAAAAAGGGATTGATGAATGGGGGATTCAATTTCATCGGTACAGTGCGAGAAATCGTGAGACTGCTTTCTGGACGGAAGTGCCTCAGCAGGAAGACCCTATGGTCTCCAAATATGGAATCTTGAAAGGTATTAATCCTCAATCGACAGGATACTACTTTGAGCTTTACCCTGAGGGATTTGTGCGGAGTGATAAACATGGAGAATGGGAAGATACCACAAAACTAAGCGGAAGCCTAAATTTTAAATGGGATGTGACACCACAAACAACGATCAATGCTACTATCTATCCGGACTTTGCTCAAATTGAATCAGATCCCTTTGTTCTCAATCTTTCCCGGTATCCAACCTATCTTCAGGAACAAAGACCGTTCTTTTTAGAGGGGATGGATATATTCCGGATGTCTGACTTCGGGCAAGAGCGAGGATTCTTTGATCGGCTCAATATCTTTTATACCCGTCGAGTGGGAAAATCGCTCAATGGCGATGTAATACCGATAATTGGCGGATTGAAAGCAACGCATAAGACCGAAAATTGGAATTTTGGTATTCTTGGTGCTTACACTGACTCTCTTGAAACCGAAGCGGAGAGAGGGTTTGGTGTATTCCGTGTAAAACGAAAATTCCTTAAAAATTCAGAAATGGGTATGCTTTTTAGTGGAACGGCAGTTGATAAGGATAACTACAACTACGCAGTCGGATTTGATGGAGTCTACCGGCAGGGTTTCAATCAATTGATTGTGCAAACTGCTTTGAGTCAGAAGAACGATAAACAGGGATGGGCAATCTCAACAGGATATTTTGGAATGGTCAAAAACTTTCTTATTATTTCCGCTGCCGAGATTGTTGATGATTCATTTGATGTAACTGATATTGGATTCGTGCCGTGGGCTGGTTTGCGAAAATTCAGTCTAACGGTAGGTCCACAGAGGACGTACCAGAGGGGATTCTTAAGAAACCTCTTCTATGGTCCATCGGTAGTGGTTTTCAGGGAACCGGGTGAGGAAGAGACTTCAATTTTGGCTGGTTTTACCTTCAATCCAAATTTTCGGAATAATTGGGCTTTCAATGTTGAAGGTTATGTAGGAAAAGCACATGAGGTTGATACAAGCTATATGTATCGGTCGGTTGATTTTGGTTCATGGGGGAATTTCCTCGGTCAACATTTTAACTTTGGTGGTAACTATGAGTACAATTACAACTATCAAAGGGGTTTCTTAGCAGATAATTTCTCGACGTGGTTTCGGATCGGGTACAGTATTATCGATAACGTATCACTCTCGATGAATGGCAATGAATGGATTGAATGGGACACAACCGGGACCCTTATTGCGATTACATCGATGGCAATGCCACGGATTGACATTAGATTTAGCGCGAATATCATGCTTGCTGTTTTTGATCAGTTGGTGTTTGATACACCGGGAACCGAATGGGGAGAGACGAATCTTGTTTCGAACCGACTTGGCGCTCTCTTCTCGTGGAATTTCAAGCCGAAGAGCTGGGTCTACGTTGCAATCAATGATTACAATGTGGAAAATGTGAATGGACAGATGGAGCTCTACGATCGGGTGGCTGCGGTCAAGGCGAAATACCTGGTGTATTTCTAGGCATATTTTGGTGCAAAAAAACGCATAAAACTGGCGGGAATGCCCGTAAATAGGAAATTTAATTATTAGCGCCCCATAGGAGTTGAGGCGCTTTTTTCTCTCCCCAGGAATTGATTTCTGTGTGATTCTCCGTTTGCAGCTGATTTGACAGCGGATGCTCCATAATAGGGAAAAATTACATTAAAATGGCTGGGAAAGACCGTAAATAGGGGATTTAATTGTTAATGGCTAGTTCCGGGTGTTCAGTTGAGCGCCCCTGCAATTACGAAATTACTGTGTTTATCTGCGTTAATCTGCGGTTTCAGAAGGTGTATGCGGGGGCAGATCTTCGCATTCCACCTGAGTCGCCTTTCTCGAAAAAGTAAATTATTATATATATTAACTTAAAATTAGGATGTGTCCCGAATTTTTTAATTGCTCAATTACAAATTACAGAATTACTCTGTGTCTCCGCCTGCCCCGTCTGTCAAGCAGAAACTATTTCTCTCAAAGTTTGATTATACGGGGTGTCTCTGTGGTGGGTGTTTAGATTTCACTTTATCCTTTTTCCTTCATCCTTTATCCTTCGGTGGGGAGGAGAAGAGCAGGGGGTAAGCGGGGTCAACGATACGATCACTTCGGTAGAGTTTACCCTCGAGTCCTTCGTTTCTCTCAAGGATAAATTCCACGAAGGGCTCAGCACCGGGTTATGAAAGGCACAATTCTAAGAGGTTTTTCAACTTCCTGTCCCGTTAGAGATAGGAAACGCATTTGCGTTTCCTTTGGTTATGCTCATTCGTAATCTCTAATGGGATTTCTATGAGAAAAATGCGAGGATGTATGTGAAAAAGGCAGTGGAATTGGTTAGGATTAGCGGATTTTGCCTACCATAACTCTCAAAAATAATAATTAAGTAAAAATCTAATATAAGAATAATGAAAGGAAAGTATACATCTATATTTCTTACTTTCTAATTATTAGGAGTAATTAGAAGGAGGAAAAGATGCTAAAGGGAATTTGTACTCTTTGTGGACAGACTATGTTCAGTCCTTTATTAAGTGAACCGAAGGAAGTGGATTACTATATTTATTCTCCAGCGAGTTTTATTGTATCTTCATATATGTCTCTACTTAATCGTAATCCTTCTTTTAGTAATCTGTCTAACGGTTTCTTTACATTTATAATAAGTTTTTTCTTTTTTGCCTGGATAAGGATTCCTACGCACCCTGTAACTATTAATCCTTCTTGCTTCAGAGCATTGCGCATCTTTTTATCATCTGCTAATACTAAATCTGCATTCTCTTTTTTAGCCAGAGCTATTACTGATGGGTCCGCAGATGAAATAAAACGTTTTTCATAGTACTTTCTTATGGGATCTTCTTTTGGTACTTCTACTGTTGTTATCCAATCGGCATCTTTGATTATTTTTTCTCCAAGTTTCCCTTTCCGAGTTACTTCATTGAATACTTCTTCGGAAATAACTAAGTTATCGAACAAAGACTTCAAGATATCTAATAATCCAGCTCGGGAAAAGAGGATAAGTGGACTGGAGTTACAAATAACTCTCATTTTTTCGCTTCCATTATTCTATCTACAGTCTTAACTTCTTCTTTTAACTCGCCAGGTTCGTAATCAACCATTGGGACGTCATGTTCAGACATAAGATCTAAAAAATCCTGATATACTATATCCAGAAGTTTTGCTCCTTCCCTGAAGCTCAGTTTATGCTTTCTAACGAGTTCTAAAATTAGAGATTCTTTCATCTCTTTTGTTAACTCCTCATCTGATTTCCAGAGGCGTGTTAATGACTCTGGAAGTTCTATAGATATTGTTTTCCCCATCAATTGCCTCCTGTTTTTGACCTCTTTATTTGCTTTTATTCTATAGCCATACTAATAGTTTGTCAACATTTTTCTACAGTACGTTTAGGTTCAGCGAAGTTTCGCAACTTTTTCTATGAGGGAAATGCGGGGATGTATGTGAAAAAGGCAGTGGAACTAACAGTAACTATCTGATTTTAATTAATTTCTGTATCTCTTTATGCTCTCTATCCTTTAATTTCAGGAAATAGACTCCTGGCACCAGATCAATTCCGAGTTGAT
>CBDUQV010000020.1:0-16864 GCA_965369615.1 uncultured bacterium
GTGTTTTTTTTAATATTTTTATCATGCAAATCTCCTCTTTCTATATGGAAATCCGCTTTACCTTCAGATACGATGTCCCGAAGTCGAAGATCATTCTGGTCACAAAAATTGCAGTGAAGAAGTTAGCAAGAATACCAATGGCGAGCGTAATTGCAAAGCCTTTAATAGGTCCAGTTCCAAAGAAGTAAAGAATCATGGCAGTAATGAACGTTGTCACGTTTGCATCGAGAATGGTGACGAATGCTTTCTTGTATCCCGAAGCGATGGCTGCACCAATGGTTTTACCAAAACCCAGCTCTTCTCTGATTCTTTCGAAAATGAGAACATTCGCATCAATAGCAGCTCCAACGGTGAGTACAATACCTGCAAGTCCCGGCAGAGTGAGGGTGAATCTAAAAGCCGAGAGTACTGCGAGAATAAAAAGGAGGTTGAGACACAGTGCGAAGTCAGCAATGAGTCCGGAGAGCCCGTAATAGATGAGCATAAAGACGATTATAATTGCTCCACCGATGACGATGGATTTAATTCCCTTTGTGATAGAGTCTGCTCCAAGTGAAGGCCCTACAGATCGTTCTTCAATAATTTTAACCGGTGCAGGCAGAGCACCTGCCTTCAGGATTATCGACAGGTCTTTTGCTTCCTCCATAGTAGAATTTCCAAGGGTAATCTCAGAACGACCACTTGGAATTCTTTCTCTTACAACGGGGTCAGATTGCACAATGTTATCGAGGATGATTGCAATCTTCTTGCCAACGTTTGCCCCCGTAATTGCCGCCCATTTTGAACGTGCTTTTCTCGTCATCGTAAGGTCAACCTTAACACCCATCGGATTATTGGGAGTGCCGATCCCTGCATCTGCTGAGAGAATTGCTGCGCCCGTGAGCACTGCTTCGGCATGGACAAGATAAAGCGGGAACATCCTTCTTCCTTCTTTTTCCTCTGGCTTGCCCCATAGAAATTCTCTATCTCTCGGAATACTTTTCTGCACGTCCTCTCTGTGCAGATATTCATCAACTTCATCTTTGAAATCAGAAAGAACGAAATAATTGTATTGAATGAATTCAATATTTGACAGTAAAGGCATCATTTCAGGAATTGAGGAATCTTCAGAAGCGATATCTGTCAGATATTCATCTATTCTTGAGAGGAGATTCTGTTGCGCTTCTTTGTCCGCGACAATCCTGAATTCCAAAAGTGCAGTTTTGCCAATGATATCTTTCGCGCGTTTTCTATCCGCAACTCCTGGAAGTTGAATCAGGATCCTATCATTACCCTGTTTTTCAATGGAGGGCTCAGATACGCCGAATTGATCAATTCTATTTCTAATAATTTCAAGGGCTCTGTCCGTTGCGCCCTTCTTTTCTTCATCGCTGAGTCTTGATTTATCCACTTCGAGGATGAGATGCATACCCCCTTTAAGATCAAGACCAAGATGGATGGATTTATCTTCCAGACTTTTTCTCTGTTCTGGATCAAGATTGGCGAGTTCTTCGTTTGACATTCTCGAATAACGGAACGTATACGATAGTTGCCATAGAGCTGCTATAAGTATGATGAAAAAAAATATAAATTTCCATTTGAGGTTTTTTTTCATTAACCAGTCCTCCCTTTAACTCAGTGCAATCGCTGAAATTTATTTAAAAATGGATTTTCCCTTTCCGATTATCTCATTGAGAGCTTCCTTGAAGTAATTTACGTTGTTTGTTTTGTCAAGAGGAAAGCTATCTTTGTAGAATTTCCATGATTTTCGAATCTCGTTGCCAATGAGTTGGGCAAGGTTTCCCTGTCTTAAACCTATTTCAACCTTATCACCGTGATAGAGCAGTATATCTTTTACCAGAGAACGCGCCAGGCGTTTTGCTTCTTTGATATTCTTATCTTCTTCGATTACCGGCTCATCCTCGACGGCGGTAATCTCTGCGCTTTCTTTTGCAAGTTCTTCTTCCATGCTTGGTTCCGGTGCCAGTGTTTCTGTGGTTGGTGTTTCTGCTGGGGGAGTTTCCAGAGATACGGATCCCGTTTCAGGTGTTTCAATAACAGCGGTTTCAGTTATGTGCTCATCCATTGAATGAATAGAGGGTTCATCGATTGTGGTTTCAGGTTCGTCCACAACGGGTGCATCCGGTTCTTTCTTCTCTGCATCATACGATTTCTGGAGTTTTTCCCACAGTTTGCTTCTTTCTTCAGCGGTTGGTGTTTTTGTTTCAATGCCCTCCATGGAAGTATGACCGGGAGCAGATACCACGGTTTCTTCCGTGATTGGTTTTTCAACATACGGTGTTTGAGGTTCTGTATCGAGGACTTCTTTCTTATCTGGTTCGGGTACTGCTTCTTCTTCTACCGGTTCAAGATGAATATCCAACGGGGCTCTGTATATTGAAAATACATTCGAGCATGATGGACATTGTACATGAGCACCACCAATCGGGATAAATTCTTCATTTACTTTATATTTTTTCTTGCATTTTGGACAATCGAAAATCATTTCATTCTCCCTTCATTTTTGTTATAGTAACCGATACAGAAAGTAAAGTCAAGCAAAAAATTATTCAGAAAGGACTGAGTTACATAAGCACTTCAGGTACGAAAACAGAAAGAAGTTGACATACAGTGACGATTATGATATGAATGGAGATGAGAGGGAGGAGGAAATAATGAAAAAAACAGCTTATGTTCTTTTTTTCCTTTTTTTGAGCTTCAATCTTTTCGCCACATTTGAAAATCCACTTTTTATCCTCATTGATAACCCTACATGCGGCAACTACTACCGGGGTCAGTATGAAATAAGAACAAGAATGGAACCTGCTGGGGGTGTTCTTGCTGGAATATACGTAGGTATAACAGATAATTTTTCTATTGGTGTAAGCTACGGTGGTGACCATATTATTGGATACGGGGACGTTCAGGGGTACAAGAACCCAGGGGTTGCGGTCAGATTCAGACTGATAGAGGAAACGCTTGTCTATCCGGCGTTTGCACTCGGGTTCTCTTCGCAGGGACATGGACCTCAAATAGAGAGCAGGTACAGGATTAAGTCCAAGGGATTCTATGGTGTTGTTAGTAAGAACTTCGATCTCATAGGGAATTTGAGCTTTCATGGAGGAATTAACTATTCACTTGAAAGAAGCGACGGGTGTAAAAATCCTAATGTGTTTCTTGGGCTTGAAAAATCTTTCACACCACTGTACAGTTTTCTCGCAGATTATGATTTTGCTTTTAATGAAGGTATTGATGCATACAAAGAAAATGGGTATCTTAATGTGGCACTCAAGGGCTATTTTGCACCACATATTTCTATTGAGTTTGCAGTGAGAAATCTGTTCCGAACAGGTGATGAGACAAATAATGATGGACTGAACAGGATACTGAAACTCAGTTACTTTGATGGTTTTTAATCGATCGAGTATATCGCTTTGATCGTTTCAAACGTGCTAACGAATTAAACGTTCCAACGAGCCAAAGGAACCATAATTGAGGTTTCACTTATGAATACCATTGCTGTAATTGGTTTATTGTGGGGTGATGAAGGGAAGGGAAAGATTGTTGACCTTCTCGGTGAAGGAGCTGATATCATTGTTCGCTATCAGGGGGGCACGAATGCGGGGCACACGGTTTACCATAATGGTAGCCCCCTTGTTCTGCATCTTATTCCTTCCGGTATTTTCAATAAAAAGGTGATATGTGTTATTGGAAATGGATGTGTGATTGATCTTATTAGCCTTGATAAAGAGATCAAGCTCCTGGAGAAAGAGGGAATTAAGGTGAAAGGAAGATTGTTCATCAGTAAACGTGCCCATGTGACATTCCCGTTTCATATCTTTGAGGATAAGAAATCCGAGAAGGAAAAAGGTTCAAAAAACCTGGGAACTACTTCGAGGGGGATTGGACCAACGTATGTAGATAAGTTTGCGCGGACAGGAGTTCAAATTGTTGATTTCCTGTATCCTGATGAATTGGAATCTAAGCTCAGGGTCAATTTCGATTGCAAAAGGGGGATGGTTGAGCAATATTCTGTTCCATCGATTATAGATGGATCCCTACCAATTGCTGAAAGTTTAAAAGAATATTTTATTGATGCCGTTCACTATATTAATGTCAAAATAAATGAAGGCAAGAAAGTTCTCTTCGAAGGTGCTCAGGGGACGCTTTTGGATATTGATCTTGGGACATATCCGTATGTAACTTCGAGCAATCCAACAGTCGGTGGAATTTGCACTGGTACTGGTGTACCTGCATCAAAAATAAAGAATGTTATTGGTGTTACAAAAGCATATGCAACACGGGTAGGTAAGGGACCATTTCCCACTGAATTTGAGGAAAAGTTCCAGGAGCAATTTCGAACTGATGCATCTGAGTTTGGAGCAACAACAGGAAGACCTCGAAAATGTGGTTGGTTCGATGCTTTTGCTATCAAGTACGCATGCATGGTTAACGGCATACAATCAATTGCTGTAACAAAGCTGGACTGCCTTTCAGGTATCAGGAAGATAAAGATTGGTGTTGGATACAGGGCAAGGGATCAAAAGCAGCTTGAGTCTTTTCCAGTACACCAGCAACTACTTTCAGAAGTCGTTCCGATGTATGAGGAGTTTGACGGGTGGAGCGAGGATATCCGCGGTGTGAGGAGTGAAAAGGATTTGCCAGCCGCTGCTCTTGATTACCTGAAAGCACTGGAGTGTATTCTTAATGTGAGAGTCGTTCTTGTTTCAACGGGACCCGGGAGGGAAGATACGATAGTTAGAGAAGACCCATGGTAATTTATGAATATACTTATCATAAATTGGCAGGACAGATTAAATCCTCTTGCTGGTGGCGCAGAGGTTCATTTACATGAGATTTTTGGCAGAATTGCATCGTGGGGGCATTCTGTAAGTATACTGGCAAGTGGATTTCAAGGAGCAAAAAGAGAAGAATCCGTCGATGGGATGCAGGTAATTCGAAAGGGTGGCAGAAATACCTTTAATTTCTTTGTTCCCTACGCTGCCAAAGAGATCATTAGAAGGAAGCATATCGATGTTCTTGTAGAGGACCTTAACAAAATCCCCTTTTTTACACCTCTCTTCTTAAAAGTACAAACCATAGCCATTCTTCATCACCGTTTTGGCAGGAGCATTTTTAACGAGACAATCCTGCCTTTTGCGTTGTATGTTTATCTTGCCGAATCGATGATTCCGTTTATTTATCGACATATCCCCTTTGATGTTGTTTCAGAAAGCACAAAAGCCGATCTTGTTTCATCAGGTCTGAAAAGCGAATCAATTTTCATTCATTACAATGGTATTGATCCGGAACGGTATACCGTGGGGAGCGAGGAGCGCATTCCTTTTCAGATTACGTTTTTGGGACGGGTAAAAAAGTACAAGAGTATTGAACATCTTTTCTATGCCGTAGCTCGTTTAAAAGACGAATTCTCTCGGTTGCATGTAATGCTTGTTGGCGATGGAGATGCGCTTCCAGAACTCAAGCGAATTGCTGCTTCCCTGCACATTGATGACAGAGTAACATTTACTGGATTTGTTGCGGAATCTGAAAAAATCAGGATACTACAGCAGTCGGAGATTGTGGTTAACACCTCATCTCGGGAAGGATGGGGGCTAACCGTTATTGAGAGCAATGCTTGCGGAATTCCCGTTATTGCTGCAAACTCACCAGGATTAAGGGATTCGGTTAAGGATGGCTATAATGGTTTACTCTATCCATACGGTGACATTGACGCACTCACCAATGCGTTGAGGAATCTGTTGACCAATCGGAAACTCAAACAGATGATGCGCAAAAATGCAATAAAATGGTCGCAGCAATTCAACTGGGAAAGATCTGCAAAAGGAATTCTTGATCTGCTGAGAAAGCGAATCAATGGTGAAATTTAAGCAGACAGTATTTATTATTATACGGTTTATTGTTGGCATTGGACTTCTCATTATTCTATTCTGGAAAGTGGGTACCATTGAAATCCTTTCCAATCTGAAGAATATAGCTCCTAACTATATTCTTGTTGCCATTACCCTTTTTGTCCTGGCAGTTCTTATTATCTCATTCAGGTGGAAGTTGCTCCTTGCTGCACACGGAATTGCAATCCCTTTCCATAAGACGGTTGCTTATTACCTCATTGGATTTTACTTCAATAATTTTTTACCAACCGTGGTGGGACTTGATATAATCAGGGCAATCTATGCATCAAATGATTACGGGAAGAAGGCGGAATGTTTTGCTTCAATTGTCTCTGAGAAGGCAATTGGGCTTCTTGCAATTCTTCTGATTGGAGTTTTCTTCCTTCCATTGTTTATTATGAGGGATCGCTTCATTCTCATTATCTTTCTTGCTCTCCTCAGTTTCGCCATTCTTTTTTTGGCAGGTATTTTTTTCTTTCCACACAGAAAGCGCTTACGGGGTTTTTCGTGGCTCTTCAGAATGCGGATCCTTTTAAAACTCAAAGATAAAATGCAAAATCTCTATGATGCTATTCACTACTATAAGAACAAGAAACGTGTTGTTTTTCAGGTGCTCCTCCTTTCCTTTATATATCAGCTAACGCTCATTACGATTTTCTTCCTGATCGGGCGAGCACTTCAGCTAATCGTACCTTACTACTATTTTCTTGCTTTCATTCCCGTTATTAATATAGGCAGTATGATACCCATAACACCGAATGGTATTGGAATTCGGGAAAGTTTGTGTGTGTATCTTTTTGGTCTTGCAGGAGTAGCGCCCTCCCAGTCAATCCTTCTGTCAATGATATACTTTGGGATTGCGCTTCTTATCAGTCTTGGCGGAGCTGTTTTATTCATTGTGGGAGTTAAAAAGTCGGTTAACTCAGATGATAAGAAGTAAGTTGTTCAGTTCGTATTCAGTAAAAAAGAATTTTAAATTTCTATAATGCGCTTAAGCACCAAAATAATGAAACTTAGTGTACTTTCTCTATGATAATCGCTGTTTGGAATTGAAATTTGTGCTTGACATATCTTATTTTCTTTAGTATATATTCAGAAAGATGAAAATGATAAAGATGAGGAGATCGAGTTGGACTTTTAGTTTTGTGTCACGAAAAGGAATCAGGCAATTTGTACTGAAGGACACCTATGTTTATTGCCTTCTTTGGTTTGTTGTGTTCCTCTTTTTAACAATCTCAGTGCTTACGCTGCGAGGAATTAAAACGCGCAATTTGTATGCTGAATATAAAGAGAGAGAACTAATCAGGGAAGAGTATATTACTTCTTTAAGGGAAATAGGGAAGGAGATCAACCTGCTCAACGAAAGACTTAGTCGCTATTCAGCGTTCGATAATAAACTAAGGAATGTAGTTGATCTTGCAGCACTCGAGAGGAAATTGAGAATTATGGGTATTGGTGGACCATCGCCCATTGATACACTCAAAAATGATCTTTCTAAATCGTCTTTTGGAATTGTTAGCGAACTGGTTCAGGATATAAACTTTGCCGATAAGCTCATCGATCTTGAGCAGCTTTCATATGAGGAAGTTCTGAAAAAACTGAAAGCTGTAGTTGACTTGAAAAGGCATACCCCATCTATCTGGCCAACTCATGGTTACATAAGTTCCGGTTTTGGCTACCGAAGACATCCACTTCGGAAGAGCATTGAATTCCACAGGGGGTTGGATATTGCAAATGCGACCGGCACGAAAATTTACGCAACTGCTGATGGTGTCGTTGATTTTACTGGACGATTGGGAGGGTATGGTAAATACCTGTCCATTGACCACGGATACGGATTCAAAACAAAGTACGGACATCTCCATAGAATCATCGTTGAAGAAGGGCAATCAGTGAGAAGGGGCGATCTTATTGCCACAATGGGAAGAACTGGTTACACAACAGGAACCCATCTCCACTATGAAGTGAGGATTTTCAATAACCCCGTTAACCCGATTGATTACATAATAAGGGATACATTAGCATATTAAACTCTTTAGAATCAAATACCTCTGTTCCATACTCATAATTATTTTTCTCTTTTTCTACACAGGCTGTACACCAACTCGCACGGCGAAAGCTCCTACACAAACGCAGCTCCAGAGAGCATGGGAGAAAGAACACCTTTTAAATATCCTTACGAAAGACAGGATTACCAGAAAGGATATTGCGTTTCTTCTCGTTTACTATTTGGATGATCTCCTGCTGTTCTTTGAAGAAAAACCAGCGATCTATCCCGCTGCAAAAACTGGTATAAGTGATATAAAGGGACTTGATGAAGAGCCCTTTATTGAGAAGGCTTTGCGTATTGGATGGATGCGTAATTTTCCTGATGGACAATTCTATCCCCATGATGGTGTGAAGCGATTCCAGTATGCATTGATTCTTTTCAGGGTTTCAAAAACACTCCCACTCTTGCACGATGGAAGTAAAATCCAGTGCGAATTAGAGGATATTTCACGTTCCCATTATGCATATGAAGCCATTGTTTTCTCTGTATCAAAGAACCTTATAAAATCTGAAGATGGATACTTTCGCAGAGAGAAATACATCAGGGGATATGAGGCAGCGCGTTCTCTTTCGAGTTTCAGAAAGATGCTCAAGAAGTAATTGCATCTAAAATGGCATACGAAAAAAACATTCATTGCATTCTTCCTCAAAAATTTGACAATAATAGAGTCCTTCAGCTGCAGCAAGCACTCTCACTTTCCCGTCCAATAGTTGAGATTTTACTCAGCAGGGGATACCATTCTTGCGAAGAAATGAGGGGCGTTCTTTTTCCATCACTGGATGATATTCATGATCCATTTCTTTTTAACGACATGGAGAAGGCAACCGAGAGGATTGTAAAAGCGATCAAGGAGAAAGAGCGAATTCTCATTTATGGAGATTATGATGTTGATGGGGTGACAGCGGTTACGCTTCTCGTGAAGAATTTCCATGCTTTCTGTGCGGACGTATTCTATTACATACCAGATAGGCAGAAAGAGGGTTATGGCTTATCAGTCGAAAGCATTGATTCTTTTCAGAAAGAAGGAATCAAGCTTATTATAACGGTTGACTGTGGCATCAATGCCGTCGATGCAATTAATCGTGCGAATGCTGCGGGTTTAGACGTCATTGTTACTGATCATCATTCGCAACAGAGATCCTTGGATAACGCATATGCGATTATTAACCCAAAAGCAAAGGGAGAGAACTATCCGTTTCGAGAACTGGCTGGTGTTGGAGTGGCTTTCAAACTCCTTGATGGTCTGGTGAAGAAAATGAAGGGGGGGAAAGAACATTTCAAAGATCTGGATTTAGTTGTGCTTGGAACCATTGCGGATATTGTTTCTTTAAAAGGGGAGAACAGAGTGCTTACCCATCAAGGGCTTAAGGCTCTCAACAACACAAGAAAAACGGGTTTGTGTGCACTTTTGGAGAAAGCAAAATGCGGAAAAGGAGATATCACTTCCCATGATATTGCTTTTGTCCTCGGTCCGCGTTTGAATGCAAGTGGAAGGATTGGCACTGCTAAGAGATCTGTTGAGTTACTCCTGACAGATGATAGAGAGAATGCCTGGGAACATGCATCGTACCTTGATAAGGCAAATAGAATGAGAAGGGAACTTCAGGAGAAGGTTCTCAACGAAAGTATCAAAATGATTGAACGAGAAGGATATGGAAAGGGTGTTAATGGGATCGTGCTGGAGAAGGATGATTGGCATGTGGGTGTCATTGGTATTGCCGCATCAAAAATATCCGAGCGTTATGCTCGACCAACCATTTTAATTTCAACAGCAGGAGCATTTGGGAAAGGCTCAGGGAGGAGCATAAAAGGTTTTTCCCTTTTTGATGCGCTCAGACAGTGCACAGAATTATTGGTACGTTTTGGCGGTCATCAGCATGCTGCGGGTATTACCATTGAAAAGAAAAAAATATCTGAGTTTAGAAATGTGTTTAACAAAATTGTTGGTGAAATGCTTACGGAAGAGGATTTTGTATCTGAATTACAGGTTGATTGCATAATATCGTTCAATGAAATTAACGAGAAATTGATTGATGAACTCAAGCTATTTGAACCTTTTGGTGTTGACAATACAAAACCAATTTTCAAGACAAGCGCGGTTGATTTTGTGGGTTACCCAAGAATTGTTGGAAACAAACACTTGAAAACCAGAGTCAGAAAAGGGAAGATAATTTTTGAAGCAATTGGTTTTGGGCAAGGAGCATTGGTGAAAGAGATAGAGATCGGAAGAAATATTTACACAATCTACTACAGAATTGAGAAGAATGTGTACAAAGGTAAAAAGTCAATTCAGTTACATCTTGTGCACATAGAAAAACACTAACGAACAGGATGATCAGTCGTTCTGATTTCAAGTTCTGGAGACTCAAGGACAAAAGCGGGGTTACATTCCTGTCATTTGATGGCTGGAACGGCGTGCGTGTATTGTATTCAACGCGAAATACCGGTGTAAGTCAGAAACCGTTTGATTCGCTCAACCTGTATTACGGAAGAGGTGATGGTATCAATAATGTTTGTGAGAACAGACGTAAGTTCTTCCGCGCTGTTTCCATCACTCAAGAGGATGTTGTGTTTACAAAGCAGATCCACTCTGATACAATAACCGTGGTGAGTGATACACGAAACAATCCTGTAGGAGATGGTTTGGTGTCTGATACAAAGGGCGTGTTTCTCGGGATTTTCACGGCGGATTGCGTTGCAGTATTCCTGTATTCATCAGTTAAACGTGCTGTGGGAGTACTCCATGCAGGCAGACAGGGTGTGGAGGAAGGGATTTGCGGAAGGGGCATACAGATAATGTGCGAAACGTATAATATTAATGCAGGAAGTATTGATGCGCTTTTTGGTCCTTCTATTGGACCTTGTTGTTATCAGGTTGGAAAGGAATTCGAAGAGAAATTTGACGGGCAGTATCTCGTTAAAAGAGAAGATGGATTGTACCTTGATATGTGGAAGTGTATTCGTGATCAACTTAAACAATGCGGTGTAAATAAAATCCTTGTACCAGAAATTTGTTCCTGTTCAAGAAGTGATCTTTTCTTTTCTTACAGGAAATCGGGAGCAGAAGTTGGTGAAAATCTCGGGATCATTGGGATGCCAGCATAGATACTATATTTTCCTGACATTCGTTTTAATGTGCGTTATTAAAAAAATTGCTAATAAAGAAAGAAAGAATTGTGGATAAAAAACGTATGAAGCAAGCAAGCAAGTACTTATCGAAAAGGGATATGAAGAATAAGGATCGTCTGTATTCGATTCTATCCAATCTTTCACTCTATGTTCCATCATATTTGTTCAACGAAATAATGAAGAAGGAGCATGGGCTGAAAGAAGGGATAACGAATGAGTGTGCCGTACTCATAGCGGATATTACAGGATTTACTGCATTAAGTGAAAAACTTTCAAAGATGGGTAAAGAGGGCGCAGAGGAGATTACGGAAATTGTTAACAGCTACTTCTCGCGGTTGCTGGATATAATCTTCATGTATGGAGGTAATCTTTTCCATTTCAGTGGAGATGCGCTTTCAGTATTGTATTATAGTGAGACCAAGAGGAAGCAAAATAAGGAATTGAGGGCGCTTCTTTCTTCGTGGGAGATGAAAAAAATACTTAGGACATTCAGTAAGGTAAAAACATCTCAGGGGGTCTTTCCCCTGAAAGTGCACATTTCACTTCATACCGGTATGGTGAAATCCGTCATTATTGGATTAAAAGAATCTGGACTTTTCTATCTTATCTGCGGGCGAACAATGAATGAGGTGCAGCAACTGGAGGAGAAAAGCCGGGCAGGTGAGATTCTGTTGAGTCAGCAATTCTACAAAGTGGTAAAAGACAAAGTTACCGTTGACAGAAAAGAAAAAGGGCGACGTGTTCTTAAAGATGTAAGAGCGGGTATCCCCGCGAGGAAGATCAAGAGGCACGGTCTAAAAAAACAGACAGCTGAGCAATTGCTTCATGGTATAGAAATGGTCCGCCCGTTCGTTAATCACGTTCTTTTTAGTAAGATTGTTGATTCTCCCGATGGACTTGATGTATGGGGTGAGCACAGAAAGGTGACTATTCTTTTCATAAATTTCCAGGGATTTAATTTTGAGCGAGATACGAAAGCGATTGTGGATCTTCAAAGGTACTTCTCGGAGCTCGAAAGTATTGTGGAACGGTACGATGGCTCAATCGATAAAGTTGACCTGGCTTCGAATGGTTACAACGTGATGGTGCTCTTTGGTGTTCCCTTTATCCACGAAGATGATGAAGAAAGGGCTGTTAATTGCGCATATGAAATACTTTCCGGTGTTTGGACACAGACATTGAAGATAGAAATGAAAATAGGCATTAACTCGGGTTTTGTTTTTGCAGGGAATGTTGGTTCGAATGAAAGAAGAGAATACACCGTTATGGGCGATGAGGTAAATCTGGCAGCCCGTCTGGTTTCGAGGGCAAAGCCGGAGGATATTATCGTTTCTGAGAGTGTTTATAAGAACATTAAGGGAGCTTTCGAGCTTAAAAGCCTCAAATCGGTGCGGTTGAAAGGCAAGGAGAAACCGGTAAAGATTTTTAAGGTTACCTCAAGGAAGAAAAAGGTCGTTGGCTTTGAACGGTTGCGTGGAGGGGAATCAAAAATACTTATAGGCAGAAAGAACGAACTGAAGCGGTTGAAAAACATTATTAAGAAAGTTGAAAAAGGGAAAGGGCACATTGTTACCATCAATGGTGAGGCTGGTGTTGGGAAATCACGGCTTACCAGAGAGTTTATTGATCTCTGGATGAAGAAGAAATATGACTTTACCATTGGATTCTGTCAATTCTACGGTAAACCCATTTCTTATCATCCGTGGAAGGCTCCTCTCTTGAGCTATCTTGGTATTGATGAGTTCACACTTGAGGGGGAGAAAAAGAAAGCAATTGAAGATTTCATGAAGGATGTCAATCCTGCATTGTGTGAATGGTCACCGATCATTGGTGAGCTTCTTGGACTTGATATTGAAGAGACAAAGCTTACGAGTTCAATTGATGCAAAACTCAGAAAGCAGAGACTCTTTGACATTATCCTTGATATTCTTTTGTTTTCAAAAAAGAAAGGACGCCGACGTAGGAGAGAACCTCTACTTGTTGTCATGGAAGATTTCCACTGGGCAGATACTGCATCAACGGATTTGCTCAATTATGTTGTTAGGAATATATCCGATGTCCCAATTCTGCTTGCCGTAGTGACACGGCCCGTTAAAGAAACCGGGGAATTCACAAAGCATCCATACCATTCAGAAATAGTTTTAAAGGAGTTGAAGGAGGGCGAAATTAATGGACTGATTGGTGCATTGCTCGGGATAGAAAATCCACAGGAATCTATTATTAAATTCATAAGGAAAGAAACGCAGGGAAACCCTTTTTATGTTGAAGAGCTGACAAGGTCTCTCATTGAACGAAATATTCTCAAGAAGGTCAAGGGCGAATGGATATTCCCCGATGACATCAGAGAATTCAAGATCCCTGATACCATTCAGGGTATCATTATGAGCAGAATCGACAGGCTTCCCTCGACGGTGAAACATGTACTCCTGACAGCCTCTGTGATCGGGAGGGAATTCGACTACTCAACACTTGAAGGTATCTATAAGAAGGAAAAAAAGGAATTGAAGGGGTGTCTTTCTTCACTTCAATATCTTGACCTATTGCTCTTCCAGAAAACAGAAAAAATACAGCGCTACATTTTCAAGCACATTCTCACACAAGAGGTTGCTTACGATAGTATTGCATTCAAACAGAAACGGGAACTGCACCTTGAGGTCGCAAATTTTACCGAGAAGAAGTACCGGAAAGCAATAGAGGAAGTGCTTGGATTTCTTACGCACCATTTCTATCGGGGACAAGATTGGGAGAAGGCATTTTACTATTCAATTGAGGCGGGAGATAAAGCAAAGAAAGCGTATGCGAATATTGAAGCGCTCAGTTATTATGATAGGGCACTCGAAGTTCTGGAAATAATGAACAAAAGTGGATTAGTTGAGGAGGTATGGAAAAGAATCAAAGGTGAGTTGAAGGTGTGAAATGGGTCAACCGGGTTACCGAGTATCTTTTCTATCTTTTTTTTGCCTCTCTAATCTTTTCAAATACGCTTGCCCAGGGCTGCGCAGTCATTCTTATTTTCCTGTGGCTTTTCCGGTGGATCGCTACACGACGGTTTGTTAAAACGCCCCTTGATGTACCTGTTATCCTGTACTTGCTCGTGAGAGCAATTTCCTGTTTTGGTTCAATCGACATGGTAAGGAGTTTCGGCGAGCTCCGTTCAGGCATATTCTTCTCCCTTATTTATTTTGCAATCACGAATTTCAGCAAGACGGAGGATGATGATTCAGTGCTGTATCGGAATATTGCCATCCTCATCTATGCGGGAGCAATAGCAGCATTATTCGGGATCATCTTCTTCTTTGTTCTCCATGGAACCGTAAAAGCGCAATCAACTGCCGGAGGTATTACAAGATTTGCCGAATACTCAATGATCGCTCTTTGTCTTTCTTTTGCCCTGGCACATGAGAGACGTATCTTCCCGAAACGATTCCTGGCATTCATAACAATTGGAATGCTTACCGGTGGTTTGATCCTGGCGCAGCAGAGGGCACAATGGTTGGGTATTATCCCTGTTGCATTCATCATCGGTTTCAAGCGTGAGCGGTGGATGCTGGGGTACATTATAGCAGTCTCTGGTGGACTGACCCTGTTCTTGAGGACAATCCGAAGCAGGTTGCAAACATTTTCTCATCTTCTTTCATACACAACGGGGAGACTTGATATTTGGCACGGTGCTCGGACACTTCTTTTTAAAAGACCGATACTGGGTTTTGGCCCCCGCACCTATCCGGTTATTTCACCTGTTCTCAAAGACAGAGGAACATGGCATTCTGACTATTTACAAACATATATGGATAGTGGAATTTTGGGTTTGGTGAGTTACCTGTTCCTTTCAGTTATGCTTTTTATAAATTGCATTGCAGTTTGCACCGATGACAGGCAAAGAGACATTGGATTTGCCCTCCTTTTCGTTTTCATAGCGATGTATATTGTGAGTTTTTTCGGCGGTCACATACAGGAACCGGTCATAACGCCATTGTTCTTCTCCCTGGTAGCATTTGTTTCACTCTTCAGTAAAAGGATAAAGAAAGAATGCGGTTTAAGCTCTTCGGTACTGTCACATAAGGAACGAAAAAGGGCTTGACAAGAGAATTAATTATTGTTATCCTCATCCCCGCAAGTGACTCAAGCCGAATACGCAAAAGGAGTTAGCGTTTTTATGTAAGGTTTTGTATCGAACAAGGAGGGAAAATGGTGGAGCATTATAAAAATTTCATTGCAGGGAAATGGGTTGATTCTGAATCAAAGCGAACGTTTGAAAACAGAAATCCAGCCAACTGGGATGAAGTTGTGGGCATATTCCCCAAGTCAACCGCAAAGGATGTTGAGAAAGCGGTTGAATCCGCCAAAAAGGCATTCGAGTCATGGAAGCGTGTTCCTGTTCCCAAAAGAGGTGAAATCCTTGGTCGCTGTGGTGATATTATGCTGGAACAGAAAGAAGCGCTGGCGCAGCTGGAGACGAGAGAGATGGGAAAGGTTATCAAAGAGACACGGGGAGATGTTCAGGAGGGCATTGATACAGCGTACTATGCTTTTGGAGAGGGTAGACGCTTTTTCGGAATAACCTCACCTTCAGAACTCCAGGACAAGTGCTGTTATACTTTGAGAAAGCCTATTGGGATTGCAGGGCTCATAACTCCCTGGAATTTTCCCATGGCTATTCCCTGCTGGAAGGTCATTCCTGCTCTTCTCTCGGGAAATGGTGTTGTTATTAAGCCAGCGACTGCTACGCCTGCCACAGCAACAAAACTCGTTGAAGTGCTGCTTGAAGCTGGAATTCCTGAGGGTATTATTAATATTGTGCATGGGTCGGGAAAGGAAGTTGGTGAAGCGATTATTGCGCATCCTTCTGTTGATGTCATTTCTTTCACCGGATCCTCAGAGGTAGGAAGCCGGATTGCGGAAGTGTGTGGAAAAACCTTGAAACGTGTGTCACTTGAACTCGGTGGGAAAAATGCTCAGATTATTATGGGTGATGCTGACCTGGATCTTGCCCTTGAGGGTGTCCTGTGGGGTGCATTTGGAACAACAGGGCAGCGTTGTACTGCAACCTCACGGTTAATCCTTGATGAAAAAGTGCATGATGCATTCATCGAGATGCTTTTAGAACGAGTGAAGAAGTTAAAGATTGGAAATGGGCTCGATGAGACGGTTGAAATCGGTCCGGTAATAAACAGTGGACAGAGGGAGATAATCCACAACTATGTACAGATCGGAAAGGAGGAAGGTGCAAAACTTGTAATTGGTGGTGAATTCCATGAAGAGGGAGCTTGTGCGAAAGGGTGGTTCTATAAGCCAACAATATTCACAGAGGTGAAAGCGGGGGTGAGAATTGAACAGGAAGAGATTTTTGGACCGGTGCTTTCTGTAATTAAATTCAGAACCTTTGAGGAAGCCATGCAGATAATAAATGATACGAAGTACGGTCTTTCTTCCTCTATCTATACCAAGAATGTCAATTGTGCGATGAAAGGAGTTGAAGAAATCGAAGCAGGCATTACGTATGTCAACGGACCCACTATCGGTGCCGAATGTCATCTTCCCTTCGGTGGCGTAAAAAATACAGGAAATGGTCACCGCGAGGGTGGGCTAGCCGTGTATGAAATATTTACAGAAACAAAAACTGTATACATTGACTATTCAGGGAAACTCCAGAAAGCGCAGATAGACACGAGTGTGGGAAAAGGAAAACCTAAAAGTTAAAAAAAGGAAACTGTTTGATTGGTTGTATTTGTTGCATTAGTTAACGGAAAATCGCGACAATGGGTTAATGGGCAAGTATGGGATGTAAGATGTA